>JBEBTR010000115.1:0-10116 GCA_040393725.1 Sphingobacterium endophyticum
AACATGGTCTTGCTCTTCTGACGAAGTTATATAATTAAATTTAATAAAACAAATTTCTAACTTACATCATCTGTTTCTTCATTGATGAATCGATATCCTAATCCGCGAACTGTTTGTAGGTAATGTGGTTTATCCGGATTAGTCTCAATTTTCTTCCTTAATCGAACTACGTGCATGTCTAATGTTCTGGTATTTACATTGGAACTATAGCCCCAAACGACCTCCATTAATTCTTCACGGGTAATATCTCTGCCTTTGTTTTGTAAGAAATGTAAAAGGATTCTATTCTCAAGAATAGTTAATTCGATCTTTTTACCATCACGTACTAAAGAGTGCACATTAGGATGATGTTCAGTATCGCCAAAATGGTAGATTTCATTCTGTGTTTTAGGCACGAAAAAGCGAACCTTATTCTCAATCATAGCTACTAAAACATCCATATTGAACGGCTTAGTAATATAATCGGTTACTCCATAGCTGTAAGCATCGATTTTATCAATATCTTGTGACTTGGCAGTCATCATAATGATAATATTTTCAAATCCAGATTTTCGTACAGACTCACATACATCTATCCCCTCTTTTCCTGGTAACATCCAATCTAGCAATACGATATCTGGTTTTTGGTCCAAAATGATCTTTTCGGCCTCTAAACCATCACTGCATTGAATAACTTGAAAATTCTCTGTTTGCAGACGATGACTAACCAAAAACCTTAGGTTATCATCATCTTCTACAACGGCAATAGTTATATCTTTATTCATAGTATTCTATACATTATTTTGGAAAACTCAAAGTAAATGTCGTCCCTTCTCCCTCCACACTATATACTTTAATATCTCCTCCCATAAATTCGGTAATCTCTTTACAAAATGCTAATCCAAGCCCCACACTTCCACCTTGATTAAATTGATTTTTGACTCTATAAAACTTCTTAAAAATATTCTTTAGTTCATTTTTATTAATCCCAATCCCTTTATCACTAAACTTCATTATGAAGTGTTTCTTCTTTTGTTGCACACTAATATCAATAAATTTTCTCGAAACTTCTGAATATTTATATGCATTATCAATTAAATTCTGGAACACTGAATTTAATAAAACAGGATCTGTGTACATTTTACTGTCCACATCCAAGTTGTAAGTCAGCTCTAGATCAGGATATTTGATCCTTGTCCCTTCAAATACTTCCTCGCAAAAACTGTTCAAATCAATGTATTCTCCCTTAAATTTTAATGATTTATTTTCTATCTGCGTGAAAGACAGCAACTTATTCATTAGGTTATTTAGCTTATCCGCCTCCTGATCAAGGATTTTCCCATACATCGTTCTTTCTTGATCACTGATCTTCTCTGCGCTTCTGATGTTGTTGCCCGCAATTTTGATTACACTCACTGGTGTTTTGAATTCGTGGGTAAGATTATTGATGAAATCATACTGCAATTGAAACAGTCGACTATTGATACTTATATTTCTATAAATCAAGTAAATAATCAATAAAAGAATCAAGTATAATAATGAAACTCCCAAAACTACTGGAAAAAATCTCCTATTAATCTCTCCTTGCAGAAAATGTTGTGAAGAATCAAATTGTAGTTTGTAATCAGATAAGGCACCGGCCAAGGGCATGTCTGTCGATAAAAAAGCTTTTTCTTCCATTACATTGGGATCAGCAATCGCTTTAATCCGAATGTTCTCATATAACCTGGGCTGATTATTTACAATTTTAATTTTTTGCGGATTTACTTTATAGACAAATAAATCTTGATCGAAGGCTACAGGTGCTGCCATCGAAATAGTATCTTCCATTAATGATTTATATGCTCTTAACGTATTTACTCGGGGAATATTTAAATACGTTATTTTTCCTGGAACAGTATTATAGAATATCCTATAAATATCGTTTTCACTCAAAGATGTCGAATCATCTAATACATCAAGAAAATTAACCATTTTAATGGCCATATTGTTAAAATCATCCGAAGTAGGTCGATTATCAACGCCTGAAATCCGTTCCTTTACTAACCTATTTTCATCATTCAATTTAAATGAGTAAATAGATCGAGGATAAATCAATAAATTTTGAAATCGAACCCCTCGAACTGTAGCATTTTGATTGGTGAAAAGCACATCATAAAATACCACATCTTCTACGAATGGATTCTTCCTTAATATCTTCTCCGAATAGTTAACTGCATGAACAGAATCTAGATAGCCTTGGTAATTTGAAACTTCAGCAATGTCATTGTTGAAAAAACTATTGAAAGGTTTTAGGGAGGCATCGAACACATCGACTTTTCTATTATAGAATTCAGATTCTACAAAATTGGACATCATAGTCCTTGCTAAGAAAACAGATATGACATATAAAACTGTCAAAAAAGCCAAAAAGGCTATTAATAAGCCTATGTTCTTTCTATATTTACTAGCCTTCTTTACCATTATTTTTATTTCAGGTATTGGCCAAGAAACTTCTCAATTTCCTGATAATATTCAACGATATTCTCCTCATTTCTAAATCGCTTCCCTTCATCTTTCTTGAATACATATCGAACAGGAATCTCATTGCTTTTCAATTTCCCTACAAATTGATTTGCATCTGTGACTGAACTGTATTTATCTTTTCCTCCTTGAAAGAACAATACAGGAATACGAACTTTATCAGCATGGAAAATAGGTGATATCGCTTGGAAGAGATCAGGTTCGGTTTCTGGATTGCCGATTATTCTATAGAACAATTGAACGTAATGCTTTAAATGCGGTGGTATTTCTCTGAAATAAGTGAATAGATTGCTATACCCAGAGGAAGAAATAGCACATTTATATAAAGATGGATTAAATGCTGCTGCGTAGAGCGCAGAATAACCTCCAAATCCAGTTCCCATAATAGCGATATTATTTTTATCAGCGATTCCTTGATGAATCAACCAAGCAACACCGTCAGTAATATCAGATTGAATCTTTCCGCCCCATTCTTTAAATCCTGCAGTCCAAAACTCCTTTCCATAACCAATTGACCCTCGATAATTCACCTGAAAGACAGCATATCCACGATTTGCTAAAAATTGAACTTCTGGATCAAAACCCCATTCGTCTCGTCGATTTGGACCATCATGAACCAATACTACAACAGGAATATTTTTACGCTTATTCCTCGGATAAGTTATGTAGGCATGAATATTTTTATTGTCTCTCGACAAAAATTCAACTTCCTCCATGGGATTAAATTTCAAGCCCTTTAGTTTTGGGTTTTCTTCATTTAAAAGCTGAAGATCATCTTTTTGACGATTATAATAATAGGTTTCTCCCGGGTGAACATCACTATATACGCGCACGATAAATCCATTCAAGGTTGTGTCACTATCTAAAAAGCTAATTTCAGAATCTGAAAATTTCCCCTTTAATTTTTTGTAAACCCCTTCATATGCTGAATTAAAGATCTTTTTTTTGTAATTATCGACAAAGGAAGTCGTATAAAGCATTTCTTGAAGATTGTTTGAATATCCCTCAACTCCTAAATCTCCACGTTTGTGCTCATAGATATGGCGAAGTTCCTTTCCGTTTTCGACGTCATATTCTACTAAAGCCATCTTATCGCGATTTTGATTGGATAGGGCAAAAACATTTTTATCAGAACCTTTTACAAAACCTAAAGGCACAAAAATTGTCTCAAAATCATTCTTGGTCACCTCTTTAAACGGAAGACCATTGCCTTTTCTATATAAAATTGATTCTTGAACACTATCACTAGTCAATGCCATCCTTACCTCCCCATCTGGAGATCCGATCCAACTCATAACACTTCCGGGATTTTGATCAACTAACTGAGGTTGCCTTCCATCCAAATAAATTCTGTAAAGATCAAATAAGGTTGAATCACGCTTATTCATTCCCACCAATAGGCTACCATTATTTTCGACGATTGGATATACCCAACGCAGGCGCGCTTTCTCAGGAGCAAACAAAGGCTTTCTTTGTTCAGATTTTACATCAATCTGAAACATCCTTAAACTATCTGAAGTAGATTGGGTATTTGAAAAGATTATTTTTTGATTATTTAGCCAGAAAAAACTCTGAACATTTAAATTGACTTGGTAGGTAAGTTGCTTTGAAGAATCAGGCTCTTGGAGGTCAAGAATGAAAATATTTTTGCAATGGTCGTGCACCCCTAAGTAAGCTACTTTGCTTCCATCAGGAGAAAGTCTAAAAGAGGTTCTTTCTGGCTTAACAAAAAAATCCTCGATAGGAACATGTGATTGCCCCCCCTGTTCTTGCTTACACGAAATGAAGACAAACAACACGATTAGAACAGAGAACAAGTTTTTTAAATTCATTCTATTTTATTAGCCTCTTACCAAATATTATAAAAAAATACCGGAAAGTTCCTTTTGCAACCTTAATTTTACAGCTTAAATAAAGCCTTATTAAATATGTATTTATATAACGTATCAATTATTATTGAAGATTCAATCCATCAGGAGATCGTCGAATGGACCCAAGATCTCGTCAATGAATATTCAGAAGATAAGATTAGTTTATTAAAAATGCTGCATTCGCCACATGAAGGACAAACGTATTGCCTTCAAGTCGTAGTCAGCAGTGAAGAAGAAATTGAGAGAATTAAGGAACAAATTGTTCAAAAACTTCAAAACTATATTGCAGAGCATCATATGGAAAAAGCCTTTCTTTTTGATAGCATCATGCAATACATCTCCCATAATTAACCCTTTAAATTGGCGCTATTCTTTCTCTCACCATATAATTTGGGATCAAAAGTTACTTTGGGAGAAAGATAGTGCAATAACACCAATCGCGAATACCGATAATTGAAGGGTGCAAAAACCACAATTGCTATAAAGAGAACGGCGATATACGTCCATGGAGATTCACTATGGGTAATAAATGCTGTTGCTATAGCAAGTGTTAACACCTCTGCTACTGAAAAAGCATAACTTACATACATCGCTGCATAGAAATACCCTGGCTCAATTTCAAACTTGAAACCACAATGCGGACAGAATTCATGCATTCTCTGCTTAGAAAATCCATATGCAGACCCTGTATACATATTTCCAGTTCTACATTTTGGGCATTTACTTTGACAAACGGCTTGCAATTTCGAGATCATACTTTAATCTTCAGAAGGTTTGGCGATTGAAATTGTTTCTTGATGTCCTGTATTTCTATATTTCTTATACCATAAGAACCCAACACCAGCAGCAATCATAAAGGGCATCGCTAATAAAAATAAAATACCATCATTTAAGCCTTTACCTTGTGTATTGCCATCTTGAGTGCTGTTTTCAGCATTTAATGAACACATAGCACATTGTGCCGAACTTATGCTTGGCATCGCTAACAACATCAAACTCAATACCGTAGCGAATAAACTTAATCTGAACTTATGAACGAAACTCATATTGCAAAGTTAACGTTATTATACCAATTTCTTATATGTTTCCTTTTAGCAACACATTAAATTTCTCCCAAAACCCATCTTCTGGTAAAGGAGCTTTGATAATCATCTCCTCTTCTTTAATTGGATGGACAAAACTTAGAGACCTCGAATGCAAACAAATTGTCCTTCTGTGGCTTCCGCGCTGATAACCATATTTATTGTCACCAACTATCG
This sequence comes from Sphingobacterium endophyticum, assembly GCA_040393725.1. Taxonomy (GTDB): domain Bacteria; phylum Bacteroidota; class Bacteroidia; order Sphingobacteriales; family Sphingobacteriaceae; genus Sphingobacterium; species Sphingobacterium endophyticum_A. The sequence continues at coordinate 5,633 of JBEBTR010000115.1, forward strand.
GACAGCCCATAAAAGCTAATTGGCTTCGGATCTGATGCGTTCTCCCAGTCACTGGGTTAACTTTTAAAAGATAATAACCATCTAATTGTCCTACTACTTCATAAGTCAATTCAGCAAAACTTCCATTTTTCACTTCACGATCATATGCTTTAGTAATCATTTTCTTTCTGTCCCGAAGCAACCAATTCTTTAATGTACCTTTTGATTGAGGAGGTTTTTCCCGAACTAACGCCAAATATGTTTTCTGTACTTTCCGATCATGGAATAGTCGGTTCATACGGTCTAGTCCTTTGCTGGTTTTTGCAAACAATATCATTCCGCTTACCGGCCTATCCAATCGGTGGATAACTCCAAGAAATGCAGCATTAGGCTTGTTATATTTCTTAGCTAAATATTCCTTTACCATATCCTCCATGGAGAGATCTCCAGAAACATCCACCTGTACGATATCGCCCCCACGCTTATTGATTGCAATAAAATGATTGTCCTCGTAAAGGACATCTTGGTCTGTAATACTCATATCAATTATAAAAAAAGCGTCCTTAGCAGACGCTTTATATTATTTTAAAAGATTTTTCAATTTAGTTGATAGAATCCTTTGCCGCTTCAGCCTCTTCTTTAGCTTTTTTCTTAAAGAATCCTCTTAATAAAAAGTTGCTCTGCAAAGCTTCCATATTCTGATCCAGCTTCTCAGTGCTCATGTTTAAATTTTTAAGAATCTGTTTTATTTCATTTGCAGCTTCAGGATCATTTGTCAAAACACCAATTGCATTGTCTTTGTCATTCAATCTTTCAGTCGTCTGGTTAAGATTTGACATCAATGCAGAAGCCGTTTGAGTTACTCCCTGTAACTGTGCTGCAGATTCTCTTAAGCTAGCAAAAACAGCTGTATCTGTTGACAACTCATGAATTAAACCTTGATTACTGTTTAACTTATTCGTTAATGTTACTAAATTATTGACAGCTTGATTCGCCTGAGTCATTGTACCATTTAAAGAGGAAACAGATTGCTTTAAATTATTAGCAATGGTTTCATCCGTCATCATCGCTCCTACCGCACCCTTACCTTCCAATAGATTTTTGGATAATTCAGCAAAATTCTTCGTAATCTCTACTAGATTTTCGTTATTGACTTGTAGGGTCGCTAGCATAGCGTCCATACCTCCAGAAACTCCAGATTTTATTTCATCTCCATCTTGAATTTGTGGAAACGATTCAGTACCTCCAACCAAACTAATGATTGCGTTACCAATTAAACCATCTGAACTTAAAGTGGCAATAACATCTTTACGAATGAACTTGCTGGATTTCTCCTCAACATTCATGATTACGCGAACATTCTCAACGCTCTCAAATCCAATTTCTTTGATAATCCCAACTTTAACCCCTGAAAACCAAACATTATTCCCAACCTTCAATCCTTTCACATCCTTAAAATAGGTCGTTACCGTAAGGTTCTTCGAAAATTTGTTCTGTTGTGTTCCAATTACTAAAATCCCTGCAACCAAGATGATTAATCCGATGAAGGTAAACAATCCAACTACGATCGATCGTTTTCTTTCTGATGCTGCCATATATCTCGTTAAACTATAAAATTATAATCATAAAAAGGCTTCACTCTCGTATCTTCTGTATCAAAAATTTCCGAGAATTTACCCACTCTTTCAAACTTACCATCCAATAGCATCGCTACCCGATCTCCAACCATTTTTGCACAGGCTAAATCATGGGTAATGATAATAGATGATGTTTGATATCTTTCTTGAACTTCATTGATCAAGCTATTAATATCCAAACAAGTTATAGGATCCAGACCTGCAGTTGGTTCGTCGTACATCATGATGTCCGGTCTTAGAATCAATGTCCGGGCAATACCAATCCTTTTCCTCTGACCTCCTGAAAGCTCTGAAGGCATCTGATTGATTGTTCTTAACAACCCTACACCATCCAAAACATCCTCAACCTCATGGTTAATCTCTGCCCTCGTCAGGTTTCTTTTGTTTCGAACCAATGGAAACTCCAGATTTTCACGGACCGTCATACTATCATACAATGCGCTGTTTTGAAATGAAAAACCAATCTTTAAACGCAGAGCACGAAGTTCCTTCTCATTTAATTGGTTGACAACTTCACCCAAGACTGTAATATTTCCAGAATCAGGCTTAAGTAGTCCTGAGATCAATTTAATGAGTACAGATTTACCTGTACCAGACCTTCCTAAAACCACTAAGTTTTCACCATTATATAAATCCAGGTCAACATTACGAAGCACATGTAAATCACCAAAGGACTTACTCACTCCTTCAACATCGATTACGATGTCGTCATAATTAATATTTACTGGCTTCTTTTGTTCCATATCAATTATCCCATTAAAGCTAGAACCTGAACAATCAATAGCTCTTCAATAAATACAATAAACATCGAAGCAACTACTGCACTATTTGCTGCCTTACCTACACCTTCTGTACCTTTAGAGGAATAATATCCAACATAAGTACTTACAAATCCAATGGTAAAACCAAATACAATGGCACGAAATACCATTGCAAAAATATCCTTGGGAGCAATCGCCTCAAATACCTGCGTAATAAAGCTCAAAATGCTCAATTGATCCTTTGAAATAATACTCAAATATCCACCCGCTAAACCAATTCCAGCTACATAAAAACATAGCACAGGAATCATTGTAGTTGTAGCAATAATTCTACTCACAATCAAGAATTTAAATGGATTTGTACCGGAAACTTCCATGGCATCGATCTGTTCAGTAACATTCATGGAACTAAGTTCAGCTCCGATTTGGGAACCTACCTTACCCGACGCAATCAATGCAGTAACCAAAGGTGCAAGGGCACGAACAATCGCAATTGATATTAATGCCGGCAACCACGATGCTGCACCGAATTCTTCTAGGGAAGGTCTTGATTGTTTGGTAAACACAAATCCTACAATAAATCCAGTTAAACTAATTAATGGAAAGGATTTCCAACCAATTTCATAACATTGTCTGATGATCTCTTTAAACTCGTATGGGGGACTTACCACTTCACGAAAAAAACGCATCAAAAAACGATGAATCTTCGCAAACTCTAGTAATAAGGTCTCAATTTTCTTAGCCATTAACAGTCTGTATTAACGTATATTTCCTTTATAAAAATTAGAAATATTTCGAGGCAAATGTACAAAAATTCTTATATCCATTCGGAAACAGTATCCAATATTAGCAGAAACATCAGTTCTATGGAAAAAGTTTGACAAAATAATTATACAATTAAACCTTTTCTTAAATCGTTATGTCATACGTACAAATTATGGTGTAAACTTTAACTTGTTGACATATGAAAAATTTTAAAACATCCACAATATTCACAGCATTCTTATTTATGATGATAGGAATGTTTAGCATCAGGCCCGCTTCGGCTCAAGGCTATGATGATGTTGATTTCGATGTTTTTCACGAAGAACTTGACCCTTATGGGGATTGGGACCGTGATGAAGAATATGGTGATGTTTGGTATCCTAACGAAGGTGACGATTTCAGACCCTACGGTTCAAACGGATACTGGACGATGACCGAATATGGTAATACTTGGGTATCAAACTACGATTGGGGTTGGGCACCTTTTCATTATGGCCGTTGGATACACAGACCGCATAGAGGTTGGGCTTGGGTTCCTGGCTACGAGTGGGGACCTGCTTGGGTAGACTGGCGCTCTGGTGGCGGATACTACGGTTGGGCACCAATGAGACCTGGAATAAGCGTAAATGTTAGTATTGGATTACCTTTAGATTTGTGGGTTTTCATCCCTACAACTCGAATATATGATCGCTATATAGACAGACATTGGTCTTATGGTCGTCGCAATATTTATAACAATACGACTATCATTAACAATACTTACATTGTAAATAACAACCGTTACTATGGTGGCCCTGCTCGCCGTGATATCGAAAGACATATTGGAAGAAGGGTTGATGTCAGAAACGTAAGTTTCGATAATAGACGTGGAGCAACTCGTGTAAACCGCAGTTCAGTTTCTATGTATCGTCCTGATAGAAACAATAGAAATGATCGTGCAGTTACTAGCAGAAGCAATGGAAGAAACAACGATAGAATAGATAATAATCGTAATTCCCGCTCCAATAATAACAGACAATCTACAAGCCGTTTAGAAAACGGTAGATCGTCTGGTCGCAGCAACAATGACAGAAGCAATGGCGATTACAGAATAACACGTAATGCCAATGGCCAACGTGAAATGCATATTGGAAACGGAAACTCGAATAGAAGTAATCGAGAAGCAACACGTGGAAACTCAAGAACTGAAAGAGTTGATCGTGGCAACTCCAATAGGAACAGCAATACAGGTCGTCAACCTGAATCAAGAGGTCGAGTGTCAATGGATCGTTCTTCTAGAAATGAGTCAATGAACAGAAGTTCTCGTCCGACTAGAAACGAGTCGATGAACAGAAGTTCAAGA
>JBEBTR010000116.1:0-10084 GCA_040393725.1 Sphingobacterium endophyticum
TTAAGAACGATTGATTTTTGAAGATAGGAAAATAAAGGAAGCTTTTAATTTTCAGAAACAAAATACCCTCAAGAAAATCTTTTATATTTTCTTAAGGGTATTTTGTTCTAATTTGAGGTTTTGTTAAAATCTTCTTTGCGCAGAACCTGCGCCGAAGAATATTGAGTTAACGAGCAATCTACTAGAAGAATACCAATAATTTCTGAATGCAGGTGATTCAGCGAAGAATACTACAGTGCCTCTTCCTTTGTTGCTTGTTCCAACAATTATGTTTCCTTTGATTCTAGCTAAAGCTTGGTTTTCAGCATATCCATTATTTAAGATGTCTGTGCTTTTTAGTATTGCTTTTTCTATTTTTGTTGAATCAAGCCCTGAAAGACTGGTTTTGAGTGAAAATCTTGAACTATCTGAAATTCCAAATGCCAATGTGCTTTTCAAATCAAGTGTAGCTTTTACAATAACACCTGGAAAGCGGGATGCAAAATTACTTGCATTGCTTTCGGCAGGAGTTCCTGTTCTTCCTCTACCACCTTCTTCTTGTTTTGGACTTTGAGTTGGGAAGATGTATTTGTAAGTCCATGCATTTGCAGAGCTTAGACTAATTAGATTTCCTCCATTTTCTATCCAGCTTGTTAGTTTTGCTGCAAAAGCCTCTGAGTAATTTGAACCCGTAATAATAATTGAAGTGTAACGAGAAAGATCAACTCTTTCCAGGTTATCATTTCTTAATTTGGTAACTGGAATTTTATAAAAATCGTTGAATAAGGACCAAATCTCACCAAAGCTGGTCCAGTTTGAGCCAGAGATTAATGCAATTTCAGGTTTTTTAACCACCTTTATATTATTGCTGCCTAAATCAATTCCATCAACACTAAAGCCATTGTTTACTGCATAAATGGATAAACCAAATTCTTTAACAATTTCTTGTAATATTTGATATACTTCATTTGGAGCTTTATCTTGATAACCAACAGGGATAATGATGCTACCTGAAGAAAATGCATGATTTCCTTTGCTGCTGTTGCTTGTAAAAGGCAAATGAGCAACTCTAGGTTTTATGCCATTTGCCTGAATTCTATATAGTGCTGCAGGTGCTAATATATCCTGATAGTCTATTACATATGCTAATTGAGCCTGCTCAAGCTGGCCTTCTTTTAGAGGAGGCAATTGTTGAATTCGGTTTCCAGTAACTATAGCTGTTGCCGATTTATAATAAGGAATGCCATATCCTTGTGCAGTACTCCAACCAGAAATATCATAAAAAGTTGTTTCCTTATCATATTTATTGGTTTCATTTTCTTCGAAAATAGATTGAATAACTCGGAAGTGAGGTTGTTTTAAAGGAATAACATAGGCTGAACCGGGTTCGTAAGTTTTACCATTTTGGTTGATTGGTTTAGTTAGCTCATACACCTCTATATTATGCTTTAATACATGTTCTAAAAACAATCTGTTTAAGCTCTGGTCATTTTTAGCTCCGAAGACTATGCTTTTATAAGCTAATGTTTCGGCTTGCTTTAAGGCACTTTCGAAATAGCTTTTTTGTTCCTTTAAAAAGGTTTCCTTTTCATCTGTAGATGCTTTTAATGCAGCAATAGCAATTTCAAAATTATCCCTTAAATTTTTAGAAAATGTACGGATTCCTGCATCTGTTTCAATACTTACTCCTGATGTTGATCCTACTTCTAAAGTTATTCCAACACCTCCTTGATAATCAGGATAGGTTGATCCGTAGATAGGAGATAGGTTTGTAAAACTTTCTTTAGTAAAGTATAAGGAGCCTATTTTATCTAATGCTTGCGAAAAATGTTTAGCTAATATAGCTGTAAGTACATTGTAGTTGCTTTGAGGTAATATTTTATTCCAGCTTGATAGGGGTGATGGTTCGAAATAATAAGTACTAGAGCTTCCCATTTCATGGAAATCAAGGTAAATATTAGGATACCATTTATGATAGTAAGCAACTCTGTTTTGGCTTTCAATTTGCGATAAAGCTAACCAATCACGGTTTAAATCGTTCCAGTATTGGTTTCCACGGTGAGGAGTCCATCCTCCTGTATGACCGATATCGTTAGGATCAGAAATAGCAGGGTTGTTTTGGAAACCATTAATAAAGTTGACAGCCCTTTCTCTACCATCAGGGTTTTGAGCAGGCTCTATTAACACAACTGCTTGAGTAAGCCTTTTTGTGATTTCCGGATCTTCAGATGCAACAAGATAATAAGCAGTTAAAACAGCCGCATCGGTACCTGCAATTTCCCCTCCATGTACGTTATAGGCAAATTCAACAATTACCTTCTCATTGGCATAATTTACAGAAGCTTGCGGATCAATTAATTTTAAGTGGGATTTTCTGATTTCTTCTAATTTTTCCTGATTTTGTTCAGAGCTTACAATCAATTTTATTTGCTCTCTGTTCTGATTGGTTAATCCGATAACTTCAATTGAAGCTCTATCAGATTTATCAGCCAGAAGCTTAAAGTATTCAACTACTTTATCGTAGCGAACTAATGAACTTCCAATTTTAAAGCCAAAGAACTTCTCTGGTGTTGGGATTTCAGGATTAAATTTGGCATTATTGCCAAAATAATAAGGGTCTTGCGCAGAAACAATTACTGCATACAAACCAAAAAATAAGAACAAAAATATTTTTTTCATAGTGTGTTATTGTATTTAAAATTGATTAATAACCTGGATTATTCTCACCATTAAGATCTGGGTCAGCAAGAACATCAGCCTGAGGAATAGGAAACAGCCAAAAGTTTTTTTCTACCCCTAAAATATTTTTTGCTTGTTCTGTTCTTACTAAATCATACCATCTGTCTGCTTCGAAGGCAAATTCAAGTCTTCTCTCTTCCCATATAGCTTTAATAAGTTGAGTAAGGTCTGTTGCAGTTGTTGGATATAAATTGGCTTCTGCTCTTTCCCGCACTATATTTAGATCTGCAATCGATGAACTAATATTCGGATTGGTTTTTCTAGCTTTTGCTTCAGCAGATATTAGATATAAATCTGCAAGACGAATAATATAAGCCGGGTTTGTATTAGGCGATACAGTATGGTATAAATTCACAAATACATCAGTACCTCTGGTAGATAGTAAAGCTTTCCTGTTTCCTCCTTTTGCTGGGTCATTTAATAGCGTTATGATTTCATTTGTTGGTCTGAATTCGTAAGAACCTCGAGGCGTTCCAGATGCTGGTAGCCATATTGTGCCTGATGTACCAGAATTATTTGTTGTTGCTGATAATTCAAATACAGCCTCCGTAGATAAAAATGGTACTTCAAAAAATTTTGAATAGGGTTTAACTAGGTTATATTTTGTTAAAGAAATAACAGCCTGAGCTTCTTTTTCTGCTAAATCAAACTTTTTAGCGTATAAAGCTACTTTAGCTCTAAATGCTCTAACAACTGCTTTTTGTATTTTATTTCTTGTTGAAGAGTTATCTTCTGGTAAAAGTTCTTCAGCCTTGTTTAAATCCTGAAATATTTGATTGTAGCTTTCATCTACCGAGCTTCTTGGAATAGAACCTAAGCTTTTTAAATCTTTGGTTGGATTAAGCTGTAATTGAATGCCTCCCCAACTACGAACAAGGTTGAAATAGGCAAACGCTCTAATAAAATAGGCTTCGGCAATGAGTTTATTTTGCTCACCGATTTCAAAGGTTGGATCTTCTATTTTAGGTATTTCAGCAATAGCCCAGTTTACAATATTAATTAGGGTATAGTTGGCAGCATAGGCTCCAACAATTGCCGAATTGGTTACCGTAAAAGCATGATTGTCTAATTCTATGTTCTGGCTCTGACTACCTCCGAAAAACACATTATCACCAGGTAGAATAGCTAAGTTCAGACCAGCATTTATACTATAACTTTTTAAATTGGAGTAGCCTGAGTTAACCAATGCTCTTGCTGTTTTTGCATCATAAATTGCATTGTCTGCCAGTAGTGCATCAGTAGGTTTTACATCAAGAAACTTTTCGCAGGATGTAAACAAAGCGATAATTAGAATAGCAAATAATGAACTTTTTATTTTATTGAATTTGTTGTGCATGATTTGTTGAATTAAAGGGTTATGTTTAATACGAATTCAAAAGTGCGAGGTTGTGGAATAGTTGCCCAATCATATCCTGCTGTATTTTGGTTAGTACTTTGAGCACTCACTTCCGGATCTAAACCACTATAATTGGTTAGTGTCCATAAGTTAGTGGCTGAAATAGAAGCTTTAATTTTGTTTAGTTTAAACTTAGAAGCAATTTGATTAGGTAAGGTATAACCAAGGGATACATTTCTTAGTCTCAAGAATGAGCCATCTTCCAAATATCGGCTACTTAAATTAGCTACCTGACCCGTATAGTTATTTGCTGCAGAATTGTTTTGATCCGGGTGTTGGGTATATTTAGTCATTTTTGGAATGTCTGTAATATCCCCTGGCTTTGTCCAGCGATCTAATTGTTTTGCAAAGAAGCCAATTCCATTTTGTGTTCCGCCATGTACAAGGAAGAAATTTTGCATGTTCAATATATCATTTCCTTTACTAAAATATAAGAAGGCATTTAGGTCAAAACCTTTGTATGTAATGCTGTTAGAGAGACCACCGATAAAATCAGGTTGGGTATTGCCTAGAATTTTTCGATCGGCATAATTTACTGTATTACTATTGTCTAAATCTTCATAAACAGCATTTCCAGTTGCTTGATCTACATACAATTGGTTGTATAAAAAGAATGAATTGATAGGATATCCTTGTCTCAAAATGGAAGTGCCACGATTGGTGGCTCCCATAGTTTGTTCTTGAGGAATTTTTTCTATTATATTTTTGTTCCTAGAAATATTAAATGAAGTTTGCCAAGTGAAATTGTCATTTTGGATGTTTGTAGATTCTATGGTTAGTTCAATACCTTTATTGCTCACTTCAGCGTAGTTTTGTATCGCAGAGGTATAACCACTTCTAGAAGGCACAAATATGGTTTGAAGACCATTACTTGTGTATTTATTATACCAGTCTACTACAATATTTAATCGATTGTTAAAAGCCACTAGATCAGCACCAATGTTGGTTTGTCTTGTAGTTTCCCAGGTTAAATATTTATTTTCTAATCGACCTGGTGATAATGAAGGCTGATCTAAATATGATTGTGCATTGGTGTTCCATATAGCTAAAGCATCATAGTCACCAATTCCGTTTTGGTTACCTGACAAACCGAATGTAGCCCTAAATTTTAGACCATTTATAAAACTATGGTTCTGTAGGAATTCTTCTTTTGCAACATTCCAGATAACTCCAGCTGCCGGGAAGTAAGCCCATCTTACATTTGATCCGAATCTGGATGATCCATCTGCTCTTAAGCTAAATTCAAGATTGTATTTTTCATCATATGAATACCCTGTATTCCCAAAGAAAGAAACTAATCTATTTTCAGTTCTGGATGAACCTCCATAGGTAATACCAGCATTTGAAACTTCCTTTAATAAATCAAAAATAAAATTAGTTCCAGAGGCACTTACATTCTGTGTTTGTTGTGCATAAACTGTATTTCCGAATAAAATATTAATGCTGTGTTTGTCGGAAAAGGTGTTTGCATAGGTAAGTAATTGCTCGGCAGTGTATCCTTGAATTAAGCTATTACTGGCTGAAGCAGAACCTGTATTGCTTAAAGAAAAATCAGAGTAACTTCTAGAACCATTACTTGTATAATCAAAACTTCCACTTAGTTTATATTTTAGGTTCGGAAGAATACTATACTCACCATAAATATTTACAGTATTTCTCCAAGTTGTATATGCATTATCCAAATGCTCAATTAACCTTAAATGGTTGTTGAACGTAGCGTGGTTTAAATAATTCCCATTTTCATCAAAAATTGGAAGAAAAGAGCGTGGGAATATCGCTGAATTGATAATACCACCAGGGTCATTATCATTGTTTCTTAGCTTAGTCCTTTGTACTCTGGCGAGATTATAACTTGTACCTAGTTTTAATTGATTATTGACATTGATATCATAGTTTGCCCTTGCAGAAAACCTGTTAAAGGTATTTGGTCTTACGATAGATTCTTGACCTGCATAACCTAATCCTATAAAGTGGTTACTAACTGCAGAACCTCCAAATATTGATAGCTGATAATCGGTGTTATTTGCTTTCTGAAAGAGATCAGAAATGCGGTCATAAGTTGGTAAATCAGGAATGTTATTCTTGCTAAAATCTGTAGAGCCTGAACTGTTTTTAAAAGGAAAAACTAAATCCCAGTTAGTAGGTTTTTCTCTTATTAAGTAATCTGCTAGAGATTCTCCATTTTCTTTTGCTGTATTTTCCCATGATTCATAAAGTAGTTGTCCAGTTTCGGGGCCAGTAGTCGCTTTAAACTTGTTTGCAGCTTCTGACCAGCCTTGTTTAGTCGAAAAAGCGATTCTATTTGCAGTATTTCTTTTACCACGTTTTGTTTGAATCAAAACAACACCATTTGCACCTTGAGAGCCGTAAATGGCTGTAGCATTCGCATCTTTTAATAAAGTGATACTTTCAATGTCAGCTGGGTTAATATCTGCTATAGGATTAGACAGAAGATTTCCTCCGCCACCTGTTACAGGTAGATTAGTATTCATAAATACTCCGTCAATTACATATAGGGGAGAGACACTACCGCTGATAGAATTATTACCACGGATAACAAAGCTTACACCACCACCTGGAGACCCAGAAGTAGCGGTTATTTGTGTTCCAGCAGTTCTTCCCTGCAATAGTTTTATGGCATCCTGATCTGCTTGGTTAGTGGTTCTGTCATCGAATTTAACAGTAGCAATTGCGCCGCTCACTGATTTTCTTTGCTGGGTTGTATATCCTGTAATAACTACTTCATCTAAATAACCTTCAGATTCGTTTAAGTGTACTTTTAAATCTGGTTCCTCAATATCTAGTTGTAATATTTTGGTTTCATAACCAATCGAACTGAATTGTAGGTAAACAGGTAGTGCTTGGACATCTAGTTCAAAATGTCCTGTCGCGTTAGATAAGGTACTCTTTTTCACTGCTCCTTGTGAAGTGATAGATACACCCTGTATTCCTTTATTGGTGGTAGCATGAAGGACAATACCTTTTATTTTTTCTTGCGCATAAGTTTGCGTTGAACATAACCATAGTGAGAAGAAAATAATAATATAGTGACTTTGCTTGTAAGGAGGATTAATTTTCATTTAACTATTTATTAATATTTTAAACAATTAGCTTTTTTAGAAGCCACTAAGCAGCAGCTTGCTAATAGCTGTAATAGATTAGCACGGTAATTTCTTTTAAGAAAATTTATTTGTTTTGATTATGAAATGCAGCAACAGCTTTGCATTCGACAAAGGATCAGTGGGGTGGGTAAGGAAGTTTGTTTTTTACATGTTTGCAAGGAGGTCCTTTGCAATTGTACTAGAGGTTCGAATAAATCATTGAGTTTTTTTTTCATTTATAGTGATAATTAAAAGGCATAGATAATATATTATTGAAAAAAATATCTACTAGTTTGGTATACTTTATTTTGTTGGATACAAATATTTGACTTTTTTTGCAGTAATAAAAGTTATAAAATATACCTAAATAAGCAGTTAATCTACTTAATTTAACGAGGTTGAAGATTTATTTATGAGGATGGCCGATAATTGTAAATCTTTTAATATAGCTTAGCCGAATAACTAACAATAATAAAAAAATAAAAATCTACTATATTTGTAGACTTTAAGTGAAAACTGAATGATGTTTCTGATTTTTTAACTTAATTTACATAATAATAATTTTTGATTAGCATATAATAGTTACATGATCAGATTAGAAAATATCCACAAGAATTTTCGTCAAAAAAATAAAGATATCTACGCACTTAAGGGAATAGACCTTACCATTGAAAAGGGTGATATTTACGGGATAATAGGATATTCAGGTTCTGGGAAAAGTACACTCGTACGTTGTATTAATTTGTTAGAACGTCCTACAAGTGGTAAAGTGTATTTCAAAGATGAAGATATCACTTCTCATTCAGAAAAAAGACTAGTACCTGTCAGGAGAAAAATAGGGATGATATTTCAACAGTTTAATCTGTTGTCTTCTGCAACTGTATATAAGAATATTGCTTATCCACTAGAATTGATAGGTACTCCGGTAGAACAAATCAATGAAAAGGTTGAAAGCCTGCTGAAACTAGTAGATTTGAGCGAAAAAAGAAATGTTTATCCTGCCAACTTATCTGGTGGTCAAAAGCAAAGAGTGGCAATTGCAAGAGCTTTAGCATCAGATCCTGAAGTATTATTATGTGATGAAGGAACAAGTGCTTTAGATCCTAAAACTACAAGAACAATACTGGCTTTATTAAAATATATTAATCAGGAAATGGGAATTACTATTGTTTTAATTACCCACGAAATGGACGTTGTGAAGTCTATATGTAATAAAATTGCCGTTATATCGGATGGATTGATTGTAGAAAAAAATACGGTAGAAAATATATTTGCTAACCCAGAATCTGAAATGACTAGAGAGCTTCTGAATACTTCACTAATAATTTAACCTGCCAATTATGACTGAATCAATAATCATGCTTTTAGGGAAAGGAGTTTGGGAAACATTTGTGATGACTTTTGTTTCAGGCTTTTTTAGTTTTTTAATAGGCTTACCTATCGGGCTGTTGTTATTTATTACAAGAGAAGGTCAGCTTGCACAAAATAAAGTTCTACATCATACAATGGCTTTCTTTGTTAATATCTTTCGTTCTATTCCATTCATCATATTAATTGTCTGGATGATTCCTTTTACCAGAGCTCTTATAGGTACATCAATTGGAATGAATGCAGCTATTGTGCCATTAAGTATTGGGGCGGCGCCATTTGTTGCTAGGTTGGTCGAAAATAGCCTACTAGAGATACCATCAGGAATAATAGAAGCGGCGAGATCTATGGGCTCAACGATATTCCAAATTATTAAGAAAGTATTAATTCCAGAGGCCTTACCCTCATTAATAAATAATGTTTCGCTGACATTGATTACGTTAGTAGGATATTCAGCTATGGGTGGAGCTGTAGGTGCCGGTGGCTTGGGCCATATTGGATATCAATATGGGTATGTTGGTTATAATGCATTAATCATGAATTCCGTATTAGTCTTACTTATCTTCATTGTATTTGCAATTCAATTTTCAGGAGACAGATTATCTAAGCACTTTGATCATAGAAAATAAAAATAAATAAATTATACATGTATAAAAAAATGATAAAACTTGCAGGAGCAATTATATTATTCTCTGTAATTCTTTCTTGTGGGTCTTCCTCTTCCAATTCATTTAAAGTAGGAGTGCAAAACGGACCAGAATATAAACTTGCACAAGCTGCTCAGAAAGTAGCAAAAGAAAAATATAATCTTGAGGTAGAGTTAGTGTCTTTTACTGATTATATAATGCCAAATGAAGCTTTAAATCAGAAAGATATTGATGTTAATGTTTTTCAAACCAGACCATACTTAGATGAGCAATCTAAAAATCGTGGCTATCAATTAACTGTTTTAGGAAATACCTTTATTTATCCTATGGCAGGATATTCAAAGAAAATTAAAGATATCAAAGACTTAAAGAAAGATGATATTATTGTTATCCCTAATGACCCAACAAATTTAGGTAGAGCATTATTATTATTGCAAAAGGTGGGAATCTTAAAATTAAAATCAGATGTAGGATTACTCCCTACTCAACAAGATATTGTAGAAAACCCAATAGGTATTCAGATATTAGAATTAGAAGCGCCTCAAATCCCGCGCACATTAGATGATAAAAAAGTTGTCATTGCTATAATCAACAATAATTTTGCGGCCTCTAATAATTTAATTGCAAGCAGAGATGGAATCTTTGTTGAAGACAAAGAATCAGATTATGTGAACATTATTGTTAGTCGTGTGGACAATAAAGATGATAAGCGTGTTCAAGATTTTCTAAAAGCATATCAATCAGACGAAGTGGCTAAGGCCGCGGAGGAAGAATTTAAAGGTAGTGCAATCAAAGGATGGTAATAATCATTTTAACAGAAATATCTAATCATTTTTAATATTGGTTACTCCTCC
>JBEBTR010000117.1:0-9903 GCA_040393725.1 Sphingobacterium endophyticum
CAAGCAAGCAATTTGGCAATCCCGATATGAAAGGTTTTACCTGCTGCAATGGAACCGCCATAGAAAGCAGTACCAAGCTACAAAACTCAATCTATTTCAAAAGTTTAGACAACAATGATCTGTATGTAAATTTGTTTATTCCTTCGACCTTAGACTGGAAAGAGAAAAATGTGAAAATCGAACAAGTAACAAGCTATCCAAAGGAAGATCAAACCAGATTGAACATCCATGGCAATGGGAAATTTACAGTTCATGTACGCGTTCCTGGATGGGCTAACAAGGGGTTTTTCGTAAAAATCAATGGAAAAGAACAAAAGTTTAAAGCTACCCCTGGATCATATCTTGCTATACAACGTGATTGGAAGGATGGTGACCATATCGAATTGACTATGCCATTCGATTTTCACCTAGATCCAGTAATGGATCAACCTAACATAGCTAGTTTATTCTATGGTCCAATCTTATTGGCTGCTCAGGAGTCTGAACCAAAAAATGAATGGAGAAAGGTAACATTTGATGCAAGAGATATCAGCAAATCAATCCAAGGTGATCCAAAGACTTTAGAATTTAACATTGATGGTGTAGTTTACAAACCATTTTACGATAGTTATGGTCGTCATTCGGTTTATTTGGATGTTACTTTAAAGTAATTTCCCATGGATTATTTTCAAGGAATTAGGCTTTTTACAATATATTATTCAAATAGTCAATGTTTTACATAATATTTTTTTCAATACTATTGTAAATAAAAAATATCCCCGTATATTTGTGCCACACAAAACAAAGGTGATACCTTTTCGGGGTGTAGCGTAGCCCGGTATCGCGCCACATTTGGGATGTGGAGGTCGTAGGTTCGAATCCTGCCACCCCGACTTGATTGGACAAAACAGATTTACTTCTGTTTTGTCCTTTTTTATTTGGGCTTAATTGGCTATCCAATAGATAGATAAGGAATCAAGATTTTTATCTGTGTAGTAATCGTAAACAGCAATATTCGTCGGAGCAATTGTCCGAAGGCCTACAATGGTTACGAACACATCAAATGGAGCCTAAAGGCTTTGGGAAATTGATTAAAAAAGCGAAGCGCACAAAATATATTTGATATGAATTTTGAAGCACATGCATATAGCGAAATTAAAAAGTACTTGGAAAGCTTAGGCTATCCCGGCACCTCTATTTTCCCGGAATATGATATACGGGGCTCAAAAATTGATGCGGTAGTTAAGTCTAAAGACAAGGTATTGATTGCCATCGAGATCAAGGGAAACGGTGTAGTAAAGTCTATAACTACGAGTGAAATAGGCTATCATCCTATTACGAGAAATTTACAAAAAATGGCGGTTGAACTGGAGGCAAAATATTATTTGCTTTCAGATGGGGAACGACATATATGGCTGCAAACAGGTCGGAACGGGAGGCCGGAAAAAACGATTGCAATACCATACAAGCAGCTTAATGAAAATACCCTCTCTGAATTTGAGTTTACAAAAGCTTTGCTGGAGCATACATCTCAGTATATTCAAAACTTTCCTTTAACCGGCGATCATTTATACGATATTTCCATAGTAATTTATACTAAACTTTCACAGGATATCAGCGGACAAGGGGTATTTGCTACCAATCTGCGGGACATCATCGGCCCCCATCATATTGACGAAAAATATCCAAGCAACTACGCCCCTGAAGAAATTTTGAAAGAGGCATTGGAACGCCTGAAGGATATTGATTTAATAGATAACCGGGTTGCTGTATTTGAATTCATTGATGCTTTTTTTGAAGCATCCCGTAAAGAATGGAATGTGCCCAGGTGGATGGCAGATTTTATGGTGTCCCTACTCAATAAGGATAAACAATCCGTTATATTGGACCTGTTTTCCAGAAACGGTATGCTAACCTCGGCAGCTTATTTAAAAGGCTTTCAGCAGGTAATCTCTTATTATACTTCTCACAAAGAATTATATTGGATCAAAATCCAGCAGATTTTAGGAAACCGGAAAGGAGCCGAGATAAAGTTTGAGCCGGGTTTATTTAAAGGAGATTTTAGTTCTGTGCCCTCAAATAGCGTGGATGCTGTTTTATTAGCTCCTCCTTTCAATCTGAAATTTAAAGATTATCATGATAGTGAACTGGGGCGAAAAGGAATTAAGGACGGCAATACCTTATTTCTTGAGGCCGCGTTAAATGCAACCAATAATGAAGGTCAAGTTGTGGCCATTGTACCTGATGGTTTTCTCTTATCGGGGCAATACAAAAACTCCAGAACTTATTTTCAATCCGCATTGGAAGTGATCATCAGTTTACCTGATAGTGCGTTTAAGCCCTATTCAGCAGTAAAAACTAGTCTGGTTGTACTGGGGAAAAATCGTTCTTTAAAGCAAGAGAAGGTGTTTATGGCATCTTTAAACAAAGTACCCAACGCCGATCCTTTGTACAACGAATATGGTGATGCGATAAAGCCTATTCTAGATAACCTTAATGCTTTTAGGACAGGAAAAGAAATTACTTCCTCAGAAGCGGGATTTGTCGTTAAGCAATTAAATGTTGAGAATTTTCACGTTTCCAAATATTGGCTGGATGAAGGTTTCAAATCATCAGATAATGTACAATCAGGATTTTTTACGCTACCTCTAAAGGAGCTTGTAAAAAGTATTTCCAGAGGTAGTGCCATAGTGAAAGATCCAGATGGAGGCATTCCCTATATTAGTCCGGCAGTTGTAAGAGAACTCCAGTTAAATAAGGAAAAACTATCCTATACAACTGATGAAAAATTAATCAATAACAAGATAAAAAAGGTTTCTGTAAATGATGTATTAGTTAATATCATTGGCCCTTACCGCGGAAATGCAGCACTGGTATCTAACGAATTCGAAGGGATGGCTGTAAACCATCACTTGGCTATCATTAAGGGAAACACTGATCTTATTTTACCGGGGTACCTGGCTGTCGTACTAAATAGCCAATTTGTCCAGGATCAACTCCATGATCAAACTTCCGGCACTGTTATACCTGCCCTGAATTTATCTAGTTTTGAGCAGATTGTTTTACCTGTTCCTAACCTGGAAACGCAGAAGCAGATTTATGAAGAGTATACGCAGCGTCTAGGCGAATTAGCAGCCATTCATGCAAGAGCCGCAGTACTTGAGGGAGAAATCAGCCAAAGATTGTCAACGCTCGGAAAAGGAGGAGGCAAGCTATGACTTCATTTCCTTTAATTACAAATGATCTGATTTTATCCACTTTCTCCAATCTTTGCACGCTGTATACCGGCGATTTGATAAAGATACTGCACGCTGCACAGGCGGCTACAGCCGGAGAGCCGGCTGCATTTGTGATCGGAGCAGGACCTATAAATAATCAAATTGGCATTATAGAAGCCAAAGTCAGAAGAACAGCGGATGGGTATGGGCAGAAGCTCTTGATAAAAATCCTGGAGTACTTGTATGAAGATTTACAAGTAAACGGAGCAATCGGGGTGGCTGATAACAATTTTATCGATTGCGCAAAAATCGGACTTCAGGATGGAAGCGAAATACAATATACAACAGGTAAAAAGTGGCTTTGGATATGGAAGCTGGAGGTAGAGGGGAACCCTGGCTCGGTGGATCTGGATATAAGAACACGAAATACCGCTTCAGGCGAAATCGTTCCGGGTTATATTCTGCAATTTATACAACAGGGCATAGCCGCATTTAAAAGTGGAAAGCATGCTGTTGCCATGTCATTAATGTCCATTGCCCTGGAAGGGACACTCCGCGATGCCCTTCATGCAAAAGGATATACTTACCAATACGGCGCCCCATCACAAGATGTGTATGAAATAAAGGAAATTCATGTCCATAGAGATGTTTCAGGCTATAAGGTAACATTTCCAGACCCTATGCCTAAAGCTGATACTGATTACTTGTCAGCTCCGGGAGATCCTACGTTTAAGACTTATAGGATTAAGAGGGTAAAAAAAGACAATCATCGTTTCGTGTTGGAAATCCGGGATGTTGCTGATTTGATGGACTATTGGTCGTCTGACCAAGTTATAACACAGGGAACAAGAAACGTAAGTGGTTTGGGTGCAGCACTGGATATTGGCAGAAATCATTTAAGTATTATCACCCCGATTGACATACCAGAAGATTTGGATACCCCCATACAAGCTGTAAGAAACAACCTGATCCACCTATCAGGCAACTCTATGATCCAGGTAGTACAACAAGATGCTAACAGTAACAATGTGACACTGGCAGATTTTCTGAATAATAAAAATCGGGTGTTTGATGCGATTTGTAGTATAGGAGGTTCTATTAATACCATATACAATAAAATAGTTGATGGTACATTGTAAAAAGTGATTACCAATTTCCCGATCTTAAAATATTTTCAGACATTATATTAATTCAGAAAGCTTCTTGAGGTCGTTAGTAAATAAGTTCGAAATTTGTCCAGACAGGGCGACACAATAAAAAGCTCGACTTCGTCGGGCTTTTTTTGTGTCCGGGTGTGGCAGATTCGAACCGTGGTTCGATCCGAAGGAGCATCAGGGTTCGTGTTTGGGATCAAGCTGAATTTAGGAACCCTGATTGAATGAAAAAAGCAATCCTTCTTCAAGGAGATACTTTGAGCTATAATAAATGGTCGTTTTCGGGCAAATTTCAGATATTTCTTCAAATTATAGCGTAGCGCTGCCATCAAAATATTCAGCAACGATCAGAATATCCAAATTGTGTGGAATCAACTAAACGTACGATTACTGAAATGGATAAAATGGGAGAAAGACCTGTATAAAATGGCATCAGTGAAATATCTGAGAATCAAATACAGAGAAAATCCCAATTTATTTACGCATTGGAGAATGGTATATCCATGAATATTGATATGTTTATGTGATTTATTAATATGAAGAGCCGTATGAAGAGAGACTTTCACTTATGGTTCCGTGAGAACGTAGGGGTGAAAATCCATTGCGTGACTCGATTGGCAGAAACTATAAAAGGCGTTTATCCCAAGTAAAATCTTCAGATTTACTTATCTTAACTTTTTTATCAAATTCAGGATGAGAAGTATTAATTAAATAATTACTCTCCCAGTGTACAAGAGATGAAGGGACTTTTAAAATTAAAGATTTTTTTTTGTTATACCATTCAGAACCTATTTTTTGTAATATAGGATAACTTTCAATTGATTTCCAATTAGGTGGTAAATCTTCAATATTTATTTCTGAAATATCATCACTATCAACTTTTAATCCAATAAATAATAATTTATAACCTAAAGTTATATCAATTGCATTTCGATGTGCAATTAATTCTAATGTTGATAAGGAAATTGAACCTCCTGTATATATCACAAATTCGTCATCTTTATTCCACCTATTTGCAACACCTGATGCCTTTAAGCTACTTGAATATTTTGACTTTCTAATGTTATAGACTACCATAATTAAACATTTTCCCCATATTCTATGGCAGTTAATCTGTTGTCAATAAACTTAATTCCGGAAATTGTTTCTAGGAAATCTACTGGAGCTTTATTATCTAATAAATAATTTTTCTTAGACAACCATAATTCAAAGTTGTCAACAGTATCAAAAACTTCAGTTCCATGCTTATACAATGATAAGATTAAAATTATATGTTCTTTTATATTATCTTTTAAAATTAAATCTTGTTTATTCTTATAATTTCTGAAGGTTCTTGGAGTGATATTAAGCCATTTTGATAAAACATCATCGTTTAAACCAATAATTTTATCTAAAATTGAAATATATTCAAAATCTAATTTTGATTTTTTTATATAAAAATAAATTTTGGAAAAATCACCAACAGACGGAATTTCATCAATAATACCTTTTTGCTTCTTATTTAATGTAACTGTCGCCATAAAAAAATAATTTAGTAAAATAAATTTAAGGAAATAATTCCAAATAATAAAGGAAATAATTCCAAACATATAACTTCTGATTGTTTGAGCGTCAATAAGGTTTGGTCTGCCCTAAAATTTACGCACCCCAAAAAAGGAAAAACCTACAATAATAGTCACGCAAAACTGAAATCACGAACAACGAACCGCTAACTAACCCATTCCTTATTTTCGCTCATCGTTTTAGGTAATTCTCTAATCCTTACCCTTAATATTCCAATCCATTCATTATTTTTAATATAAACTATTAAAAACCAGTGCTATTTCCTTAAAAATTATTAGCCCGCTTTCCCAATAATACCCGCAATTCACCTAATAATTCACAAATAAACCCCTGAATTATGCCAACGAATAAAAAAAATATAAAAGATAAATTTCTTTTATTAAAAACCATTGAAGCAACTTCTTTGCAGCTTGCTTTTATTAGGAGCATTCTTCCCGAATCAACCTTCTATATTGAAATAGAAAACCTCTTCGTGATCAGCAGCAATAAATCCCTCAAGGACACTTTACATAAACAGCTTGCTAATTATCCAATGAATTATATTCTCATACATGTAAACCTCAAAACTGGTGCTGATGTCCTGGTGAATGGAGTCAATGATAATGACAAATTAAAATTAGAAGATATAGTTTTAGATAAATAACATATGAAATCTATCCTGTTAAGTTTATGCTTCTGCTTGTCTTATTTGTTGACTCAGGCCCAAAAATCCCAGATATTTCAAGCTGTCTATCCAATTGGTGAAAATCCATCCATTGGGTATAAATCTAATATGTATCCGAAAAAAGAAAAGATACTTTTCGAGGCCAACCCGATTTTAAGGATGCCCATATACAACAGCATCAGAAGAGGACTTATGAATGCTGAGCAGGGAACAGTTGGTTCTACGCTGTACATTAATTTTAAGCCTCAATTTAGAATGTACCATGATGTGTCCAAACCCGTCAGAATGCCTTCCTATAGGATTAGTATATTGGGGTATCAACAATTAATTAGATTGCCGGAAATTAATAACTCAAAGGAACAATTCTTAGCTTTTGCAGTGGAGTCCGGACACTATTCCAATGGACAATCCCGTTCAGCTTTTTCATCCGAATTTGAAGACGGATCTACTGAATCCAAAGCGCTCTATCAAACCCTAACAGATAATAGCAATCTATCAGAGATGTTGAACCGTAGGGATGGAAATTTTTCGACCAATTATACGGAGGTATTCCTCAAATATAAACTGATATTAGACCTAAATGAAGATACCTACATTCCAAATTCAGATGCATATCTGCAATTAGGATACAACCGATATCATAATCGATTGCTGTTTTTAGCAAACCTAGGTGGATATACGGAGGAAGATATCAAAATCTTTGGAAAGAATAGATTTTATTTCGATATGGGATATATGAAGAGGATACAAGAAAATACATTCTTCAATCAAAAACTGAAAATTGATCGTTTTCAAGTCGATCTAAAAACCGAAATCATCAATAAACCCCATCCGTCCGTGAATCCTTTTAGAATGGATTTAACAGGAACATTGTATTTCCAGAACGATGTCGGTATTTTTCTGTCCGGAATTTACGGTCATGATAATTATAATTATCGCTTTGTTGACAAGGGTAAACAAATCTTTGTCGGGATCACCTTTGATATATTCCCGCCTATGGAAATAAAATAATAACGTTCACGGATAGGAATATTTTCTCAAGTTGGGTAAATGTCTTTACTTTGTTTGGAACCTGAGAATATTGCAGAAAGCTTCAACCTATGAAAAGAATATTGTTATCAATAATATCCACATTTGCCTTGCTGAATGTTTTGCAAGCGCAGCAGATTTTGATAAATAATCCTAGCCCCAATGTCCGAAATGAAATAATATCCATTTCATATCAACAATTTACTGCTCACTTTAACGTGGATTCTATTTTTTCAGTGAAGGACAGGTTGGGAAAGGTATTGCCAGTTCAACTTGAAAAATTGGGTGGTACTGATCCAGTAAATGTTTTGATCCAAATTCAGATCAATCCATCTGAAACTATTTTACTTCATGTTAATAAAGAAAAATCGCCAAAGTTTCCTTCTAAAACCTATGCACGATATGTTCCAGAACGTCTCGATGATTTTGCTTGGGAAAATGATGTTCTTGCGTTTCGAATTTATGGAAAAGCATTGGAAGGGCGGAAGGATGATGGCCAAGGAATTGACTATTGGTCAAAACGCACTCCAAATTTAATTATCGATAAATGGTACAGAATCAATGATTATCATAAAGATCATGGTGAGGGAATGGATTATTATGCCGTAGGACAAACCTTGGGTGCAGGCGATATGGGTATTTTCCTAAACAATCAATTGCATTACACAAAACATTACCGGACCTTCAAAATTTTGGATAACGGACCATTAAGGACAACTTTTATATTGAACTATGAAAATGAAATCATAGAAGGGCAGGAGGTTTCTTTTAGCAAGACAATTAGTTTGGATGCCGGAAGCAATTTCAATAAAATTAAAATCAATATGCATAAGCATGGGAAAGGAAAAACTCCCATTGCCATTGGAATTGCAAAACGAAAGGAGGATAAGCCTTTATTAATATTTAATAAAGCAAAGGGATCCTTAACCTATTGGGAACCGGAAGATAAAGCAAACGGTCAATCTGGTATCGCAGTCATTATTCCAAAACAAAAAATTGAGTTGATAGATGATAGACCAGAACAGGCTCTTTTAAGTACAGAAATAAAAAATAGTCAAGTGTTTCAGTATTATAATGGAGCAGCATGGAATAGGGCAGGCATAATTATGAATGGTGATGCTTGGGAAAAAGCGGTTTCAGAATTTAGCACTAATCTCAAAAAACCTTTAAAGGTTCGATTGAAATAGGAATTATTTAATTGAATGTTCTACATGCATTTGTAATAAATGTCATTTTGTCCATTAATATTATGGAATGTTGCACTAAAAATGGTAAATTATGATGCAAAACCTAAAATATCAATTATAAATGAAAAGAAAAGATTTTCTCAAGAGTGCAGGAGTACTTGCTGCCTCTTCCTTATTATTTCAGAATACCGCCTTTGCTTTCCAGTCTGATGTCTTAAAAGTTGGTCTTATCGGGGCAAACGGTATGGGTTGGTCTAATTTAAATGCTATTTTAAAGATAAATAATGTTACCTGTACGGCGATTTGTGATGTAGATGAAAATGTATTGAATAAAAGGGCTTCTGAATTACAGCAGAAAAATATCAATGTTAAAAAGTATATCGAATATAAAGATTTATTGAAAGATCCGAATGTGGATGCTGTGATTATTGGAACTCCCGACCATTGGCATTGTATGATTATGGTGGATGCGGTGAAAGCAGGAAAACATGTTTATGTTGAAAAACCTTTAGGGAATTCTATTAAGGAGTGTGAGGTGATGCTTGCTGCTGATAAAAAATACAATAAAATCGTGCAGGTAGGTCAATGGCAACGTAGTCAGAAACATTTCAGAGATGCGATGGAATTTGTACATAGCGGAAAACTTGGCAAAATTCGTTCGGTAAAAGCTTGGGCTTACCAGGGCTGGATGAAGAGTATTCCTGTGAAACCGGATTCCGCAGCACCTGCGGGAGTGCATTATGATAAATGGTTGGGACCGGCAACTAAAAGACCTTTTAATCCAAATCGTTTCCATTTCGACTTTAGGTGGTTCTGGGATTATGCCGGCGGATTAATGACAGATTGGGGAGTTCACATGTTGGATTTCGCACTGATCGGGATGAAAGTCTCGGATCCTGTTTCTATTATGGCAACAGGTGGTAAATTCGCTTACCCGGATGATGCCGCTGAAACTCCAGACTCCTTGACAACCGTATTCGCATTCGACGATTTCTATCTTCAATGGGAACAAGCTACAGGTATTGATTTAGGGCCTTATGGAAAAGATCATGGTGTTTCTTTTATCGGTAACAACGGAACTTTAGTCGTGAATAGGGGTGGATGGGAAG
>JBEBTR010000118.1:0-9845 GCA_040393725.1 Sphingobacterium endophyticum
TCCTTCTTTTTAGAAGGTGTGCAAATATAGTGTTTATTTCTATATCTGCTAATAATTTTTTGAAAAATCTTACTCTACAGCGCCTTCTTTCATCTTTTCTGCATTCTCAGCAAACTGTAATGCATCTATAATCTCCTGAATATCACCATCCATAATCGACGGTAGATTGTACATCGTCAAGCCGATACGGTGCTCTGTTACACGACCTTGTGGGTAATTGTATGTGCGGATTTTCGCAGAACGGTCTCCCGTCGAAACCATGGTTTTACGTTTTGCTGCAATATCTCCGTGCTTCTTCTGTACTTCTAATTCGTATAACTTATTACGCAACATCTCCATTGCCAACTCACGGTTTGCTAATTGCGATCTTTCAACCTGACAAACAACAACAATACCTGAAGGCTTGTGCGTCAATTGTACTTTAGTCTCGACCTTGTTCACGTTCTGACCTCCTGCACCACCGGATCTTGAAGTTTGCATCTCGATATCCCCAGGATTCAATTCCACGTCAACCTCTTCTGCTTCTGGTAATACCGCGACAGATGCAGCCGAGGTATGAACTCTACCTTGGGTTTCTGTATCTGGAACGCGCTGAACCCGGTGAACTCCTGACTCATATTTTAATTGACCATATACATCATCCCCGATAACCTTCAAAATTACCTCCTTGTAGCCTCCTGAAGTACCCTCTGTAACATCCATTACTTCATTTCTCCATCCCTTGGTCTCAAAATAACGCGTATACATACGGTATAAATCGCCCGCAAATAATGCAGCTTCATCTCCACCTGAACCTCCTCTTATCTCGATAATGGCATTCTTGGCATCCTCAGGATCCTTCGGAATTAACATCAAACGAATCTCCTCCTCCTTCTCTTCCTTCTGTGTATATAAAAGATCCATTTCCTCCTTCGCCATCTCTCTTAACTCCTGATCTTTCTCATTGGCAAGGATATCTTTGTTGGTTTCCATGTTGCTAACCATATTTTTATAAATATGGTATTGTTCTACAATTTTGCCCAAGTCTTTATATTCCTTGTTCAATTTTGCAAAACGTTTCATGTCGTTGATGGTATCTGGATTGCTCAGTTCTTTTTCAACCTCTTCCCAGCGTTCCTTTATTGCTTGTAGTTTCTCTAACATAAATTTCTTCTTGTTTACAGCGATCCTAAAAACTAATCCCTGTAATTAATCGACAAAAATAAAGATTTTTAAGCGCTTTTAAATATACTAATGCGAAGAAACTGCTTTTAATCCTACAATTGATCCAATTAATGTGAGAATAAAGAAGATACGCCAGAAATCTGCCGGTTCTTTAAAGAAGAATATTCCCATTAAAACTGTCCCTACAGCGCCAATTCCTGTCCAAACAGCATATGCTGTTCCTAATGGTAGTGTAGCAGTAGCTTTAATCAATAATCCCATACTTATTGATACGCTAATCAGAAAACCTAAATACCATAAATACATTTCTGTACCTTCTGCATCTTTGGCCCTTCCAATACAATAGGTAAATGCAACCTCAAATAAACCACCGATAATTAATAATATCCAATTCATTGCGAAAAATAAAAATGCAAAGCTCCTGCTTATTTAAACAAAAACCTTTTACAAATGTTAAAAAATTATTTTTTGATTCCCCGAATTCTACTCAAGGTTACTTGGGATATTCCTAAATAGGATGCGATATATCCTAATTTGATGCGGTTTGTGATATTCGGAGCTTTCTTTAATAGCTCCTCATAACTTTCTGAAGAAGATTTGAAAAGCCTTAACATCAAGCGCTCTTCAATTTTTAATGCCTCTTTCTCAGCCAATCTTCGCCCCCAGTTACTGATTGAGGTATGGCTTATATAAAGCTCCTGAAGCTTTTCCGTCGAGATTCGATAAAGCTTTGATTTTTCAAGCGATTGAATGCTTTCATATCCAGGTTTCCCGTGTATATAGCTATTCAAAGAGATGAGAACTTCACCCGGAAAGGTGAAACCTAGGATAATTTCACGCTCTTGTTTATGGTAATAGATCCTGCAGATTCCTTCCTTTTGGAAGTATAAATAAGGACTCGTTTTTTCAGCAAGAATGATGTTTTGATTTTTAGGAACTTCAATTTCCTCACAAATCTCCTCCAATAGAGAAAATTGTTCGTCATTCAATGGATGAATGGAATCTACTATTTCTTTGAATTCCATTTCTCAAGTTTTAATTCTTCACCATCCCAAACGGCGAATGTATGGTAATTAATCCACTCACCTAAATTTACGATCCGACTATTATTTTTTAAATCTATTTCATAAGGTAAATGGCGGTGACCAAATATGAAATAATCATAATGTCTGTTTTCCAAGATCTCCTTTGCATAGACGATCAGCCATTCATTTTCTTCACCCAAAAACTTTTCCTCATTATTGTTGGAGATTCGACTATGCTTGGACCACCTTTGTGCTATTCCAATCCCTAAATTCGGGTGTAACCTTGCAAATAACCATTGGCACAATGGGCTTCTGAAGATCTTTTTAAGAAATTTATACTTGGCATCTCCTGGTCCCAAACCGTCACCGTGATGAATATAGAATGTTTTGCCATTTAGAGTGATTTCCTTCTCATTCGAAATAATTTCAGCCTTCAATTCATCTTTCAAATAACCGAACATCCACATATCATGGTTGCCCTTAAAAAGCGTTATTTTAATCCCCAAATCAGCCAATTCAGCTAATTTCCCCAAAAAACGAATATATCCTTTGGGAACAACGGTGCTGTATTCAAACCAAAAATCAAAAATATCACCAACTAAATACAATTCCGAAGCATCCTTTTTGATAAAATCCAACCACGAAATAATATGCTTTTCCCTATCCCTGGATTGGTCAGAAGGATAAGAACCTAAGTGGAAATCTGATGCAAAATATATTTTATTGCCTGGGCTCATTCGAATCAAAACTACCATTATAATTACGGAAAATCAAGATGATGAATCATTTGTTAATTATCGAATGCTATTGGATAAAATCTGCGTTTAACGACCAAATAATTATAGCTAATTTTTTATTCCTTAAAATCGAATGATGAAAAGAAGATCAACCCAGTTATTTTCAGCCTTGCTCTTAGGTTTGACATTGCATGCATCTCCTATCTTGGCTCAGGAATCAATTTCTTTAGCGAAAAAAGAAGTATTGCTGCCTACTGAAATATGGAAAGTTCCAAAAAATAATGATTATAACAGTTCAGATAGTGAATATAGCAATGATAGAAAGTTAGAATCTGATAATATCGTGTTGTTTTGGGCGAAGGAATATGGAAAGGATCCTTCACAATATGCTGATATTTCCAAAAGATTCAATCCAAAAGAAATCTTAGCAGAATGCGAAAGGATTTACCAATTCTATGTAAATGACTTGAAGTTTGTAGAAAAAGGAAAATCATTAACGGATAAATATAAATTGCTGATTTATGTCTTTTCCGAGGAAGATGGAACAGCTTACGGAGGTGGGGCCGAGGATAAAATAGGTGTGATATGGACCCCGGCAATTCGAATAAGCAAACAGCCATATGGGGCCATTGCTCACGAAATGGGCCATTGCTTTCAATATCTTGCTAAATGCGACGGCAATTGGGCATTTTCGAAACCAGTACCTGGAAGTCGAGGTAATTCAATCTTTGAAATGACCTCGCAATACATGTTGTGGCAAGCATATCCAAATTGGATTGAATTTGAAAACTACCATCTCAAGGCTTTTTTGAATAAAACTCATTTTGCATTTATGCATGAAACTAATATGTATCATGCACCTTTTGTCCTCGAATATTGGTCTTCCCTACATGGAATAGATTTTATTGGAAAAATGTGGCGTGAAAGCTTGATAGGAGAAGATCCTGTAATGACTTATAAGCGATTGAATCATCTCTCGCAAGAAAATTTTAACAAAGAAATGTTTGAAGCTTATCAGAAAATGATAACCTGGGATTTTCCAAGAATTGAGAAGGTTTCTGCCAAATATGCCAATTTAAATTATACAAAACTTGATACTTTAAAGAATGGATATTATAGAATTCAAAAAAATAATAGCCCTCAGAATTATGGTTTTAATGCTATTGAACTAAAACCAACCAAATCAAAAGTAAAACTGAATTTTACTGGAAGAATTGATTTAACCAATGAATTCAATATAATAAACCCTGAAAATGCAGGTTGGCATTATGGGTTTGTGGCTGTTTCGAAATCAGGAAGCAGGACTTATGGACCTATGAATAATATGGAAAAAGGAAGTGTTTCATTCAGGGTTCCAAAGGATACAGAACATTTTTGGTTATTGGTTATGGGCGCACCAAAGGATCATTTGCCGCATCTAATTGATGGAAAAGATGAAACGGATGAACAGTGGCCGTATGAAATAAGATTAAAAGGAGCAGAATTGGTTCCTGTCGTTTTAAATTAGTTTGAACAACAAGTACTCATATTTCCTTGCTGTCCAAACCGCTTTATTATTAACTATATTATCTAACAACTCTTGTTACACTAGGAAGTCGAACCTCAACAATATAGGTTCCTTCCATTTTTACCCTAAACCCAAATACGGGGTTTACATTATTATTTGGTAATCCATCAACCGATGCAAAACGCATAGGTATACGATAATAGTTTAAGTATCCCCAGTCTGTTCCGGCCTTATCGATTAATTTCGCTAATGGAAAAGGAGCTACCTCAAAGTCACAGATCATAGCCGTATCTGTTGTAATAACAGGGTTGAATTTAACATGAGATTCAAACATTGGCCGATCACCACGCTTTACAATTTCTCCTGCTTTTGGATTGAATGGCTTACCCGTTTTATCAATTATCTTAAGAATTACACGGGCACCTTCATTGGAAATCTTCCTACAGGTAACTTGAGGAGCCGTTGTGGTGGTAAATACTTCCGATGCACTTGAGCCTGTGGCTGCTTGATAGGTAACCTCAAACATATCCTCAATCGTAGGGTCAACAATTTCAATAGTCGCTAAGTTCTCAAACAATTTTGACCCTCGAGAATTTGTGAAATTCACGTCAAAAGCATACTTGCCCAAGGGTAAATTAGCAGATGCCCGATTAAATATTAATTGACCGCTAACCGGATTAAACTCCATTGGCGGTTTTTTGACAACCTCACGTTTTTGATCCAAAAGGGCAACCGTAGTGTCCGTCTCCGCATTGAAAACCATGCCCTGTTTGAAAACCAATATTTCATAATCCGTTGTAAACTCTTTCGGTGCTGGACCTCCTGTTTCTGCATCTCGGAGATTCTGCATCTCAAATTTATAGGGCGGGGTAGAGCCATCTGCATTGATACGGTCGGACATCGTTAAGGACATCCCACGTTTCGCAATAATAACATTCGACTTGTATCTAATATTGTCACTTTGAAATCCATTCTCAATTTTGGAACATCCAACAACGGTTGTCAAAAGACCTAAACCTATTACGATAGAACTGAATTTATTTTTCATAACGATTTTATTTTAGTGGTTATTGGGCCATTTTGCCACGGTTAAACATTAGTCGATGGTTGTTGTCTAGAACATGAACTATTCCCGTAGTCGTGATGATTCCAGAGGTCTGGCAATCAAATGATCGGTCCAGGTCTGCCTCAGGAATTGCATTGTAGTCCGGCTCATCCGCATCAACAGTCTTGTTCACCTTCGTGAAGTTCAAATAATCAACATATTCAACATAATTGCCGAAATCCCTTGTCCTTCTAAGTTTAATATTAAACCTCACATTAGGAATTGCTCCAAATTTGGACGTGAAAAATTTGTTCTCTGTCGATAAATTCTCTCTATTTATGAGCCCGTCATAAACATAGATCATCATGGAATCTCGAAGTTCGTTCTTTGGAATATCCGTAATTGAAAATGATATGTTTTCATCCCCAACTTCAACGATTTTCTCCTGCTTTTTCGCACTTACATACTCCCTGATGCCATAGTCACTCGTAACAAATAGCGTAACTTTGGAATTAATAATGTCCTTGATGCCTGCGTGATCTATTATCCTTACCAGGGAATCAAAACTTCCATGTTCCTTTAAAAAATCATAGGTAGTCTTATTCACATGTGGATCACTTTTCCCACCATCATTCTTGTAATCTTCCTTTTTACAGGAGCTCGCAAAAATTAATAGCAGTAGGATATATAATGTATTTTTCATGATTTTAATTTCTTAGTTAATCTGCTTTTAAATTTTTCCTCTCCAATAACTGGTTTGAGTCAGCTTGCTGTTATTTTTGAATAATGCAGGATTTACTGGCCAATAAAATCCCTCTTGTTTAAAGCGAGATTCTGATAGCCATCCTACAAAATTCTTATACTGGCGAGTACGAATCAAATCAAACATCAAATGTCCTTCTAAATACATTTCTTTTCCGCGCTCTAAGGCATACTCATAAAATGCTTCGTCATTCGTCAGTGTTTGCGGCAATTGAGCTGATTCGTCGGCACCATTCCTTTTCCTGAAAGAATTGATAACGTCAATCGCTGTTTTTGTTTGACCCCTGTAAAGAGCAATTTCAGCTTTCAATAACATCATGTCTGAAAGACGGAATACTATAATGTTATTGCTGATATAGGCATCTTGTTTTTGTGCGGCATTCCTATAGCTTACATCACTGTACTTAATACAGGTTGGCCTATCTGTTTCCAGATCCGTGAAGTTTTTGCGATAGCGTACATCTTGATCGTCTATCCCTCTTGACTCTCCCTCTCTCCATTCCCATTCCCCTATCGTGGAATTCCAGTACCAGTCCCATTTTAAGACCGTCTTGTAAAAATGATTGGACAGGTAATCAGCATTGACATAACACCTTGAGTTTGTCCCATAATAAGCTATATGGGATGTTCTCAGAAACATATTGGCAATATGCATGTTCGTACCCTCCCTTAATTCATCATTTATAGCAATCTCAAAAATCCCTTCCCTAGACTTTCCTTCAAATGTTGAATAGTAATTTGAAGTATCTGTCAAACTGTACATACCACTTGAAATGATGGAATTTATTGCTGTCTCGGCTTTGTCAATATCCGCCATGATCGGTTGGTCGACTGTTACATTCGTTGTGGTTGCTCTCCACAAATATAAATGTGCAAGTAAGGCTTGGGCCGATCCTTTATTTGCAGTCACTTTTGCATCATTCTGGTTCGTATAATTCCATTCCAATAAAGAAATTGCCTGAAGACAGTCCGCTTCGATTTGTTTCATAACCTCTGCTTTCGGACTTCTTGGAAGCTCCTCTTCGGAAATAGGATCTTCATATTCAACAGTTACAATTGGAACATCACCCCATACACGGACCATGTTGAAGTAGGCAAATGCTCTTAGAAAATAGGCTTCTCCTAAAATTTCATTTTTAAATTTCTCAGGATTTGCCACATCACTTAATAAGGCCACATCGACTTTGGGAACCCTATTTAATATAATATTACTCATCGAAATGGCTTTATAAAACTTGCGCCAATCACCTAAGTTCTCAATATTATATTGGAAGGTATAGTCCCCATTTTGGATTCCTTCAAGACCATCGCCTGTGTATTGCATGGTGAAATAATGCCGGGCAACAGCATCTCCATACATATAGTAGCGTGGGCTAGGATTCCAGTTCCCTGAGTTTAAAACATCGCGTATTAAAGCATAATTGCCAGCTAATGCACTGCTTAAATCTCGTGAACTTTTCCAAAATGCCTCGGAATACGTTGAGTTAACAGGTTCTTCGGTTAGGAAATCCTTACACGAAGAACAAAGTAATAAAGCAATTGCAACATTGCACATTACTATCCTTTTGATTATTCTTTTCATGTTGATTGCGTTATAAGGTTAATTCTAGACCAATGGTATATTTTCGCGGTATCGGATAGCCCGCACCATTATATTCTCCATATGGATTAACTGCTTCAGCATCTGGTAATTTTTTCGATTTCTGCCACATCAATACATTGTCCATGATGCCAAATACCCGCAGATTAGAAATTTTCCATGACTTCAAAAGGTCTGATGGAAGATTATAGGATACAATAAAGTTCTTCCAACGAACGTAAGATCCGCTTTCCAAAAAGAAGGACTGCGCCGATGTATAATAATATCTATATGTTCCTAAGTCATATTTTGCATATTCTGCTACATCGCCCGGTTGCCTCCACATATTCAATTTATCTAGGTTTGGAGTTGAATAGTAGACAAAGTTACTGACTGCATCCCCAGAAGTTGAGTTTGAAAATTGATCGGATTCAAACAGATTCAAGACATCGCGATCAAATCCATAATTGAACTGGAAAGTCAATGATAAATTCTTGTAGGATAAAACATTGTTCCAGCCGCCGACCCATTTAAAGTTTGGATCGCCCATTGGAAGTTTGTCCGGGTTGATTCCACTATTGAAGATATCGATGTAATAATCCCCATCTAAATCTTGAAAGTAAAAATCACCTGGATTAAATAGTCCATTTGAGTTTCCATAGCGATCGCCCGTATTTGGATTTACCGGAATATCATCCAACGTACTGAATACTCCTAATGTTTTGTATAGGTAAAAAGCATTGATAGGACTTCCTACAGATAAAATATGCGATTTGTCGAATCTATCTCCGCCAAGGATTAAATCTCGGTCTCCATTCGGTAGATTCATTATCCGGTTTTTAACATAGGAAATGTTAAAGTTGGAACGCCATTTAATAGCTGACTCCCTTGGCAAAACATCTGCTGCAAACTGAATGTCAACTCCAGCATTACGGATGCCGACAGAGTTGGTCTTCGCAAAATCATATCCTGTAGTCAACGGTAATTCAACATCAAAAAGTCCATCATAGCTTTCTTTATTGAACATATCGATCATCATCGAAAAACGACCTCGTAATAATTCGATATCCATCCCTACGTTCCATTGTCTGTTTTTCTGCCAGCTAAGATTTTTCTGAGCTACTCCGCTAACGAAATTTGGCATGATAACTACCTGACCATTATAAGATGATGAACCGGAACTGCCAGCAAATCCTCCTGAGTTTACATTATATAAATTGTACTGAAGGTAGTTGCTTTGTGGAAGTGCACCTGTCAGACCAAAACTACCTCTAATTTTCAGTAAGGTTAACCACTCATGATCTTTTAGGAAGTTTTCTTCAGTCAAGATCCACCCTACGGATGCAGATGGGAAATATCCCCATTTATTGTTCTCCCCGAATCTTGAGGAACCGTCTGCACGAATAGCTCCCGAAAACAAGTATTTACTATCATAATCATACGATACACGACTCAGGTAGGACAATA
Organism: Sphingobacterium endophyticum; assembly: GCA_040393725.1. Taxonomy (GTDB): domain Bacteria; phylum Bacteroidota; class Bacteroidia; order Sphingobacteriales; family Sphingobacteriaceae; genus Sphingobacterium; species Sphingobacterium endophyticum_A. Next base: position 9,287 of record JBEBTR010000118.1, read on the forward strand.
ATGAATACTTCTGTAAATCGGAATAGGCACCTATATTATTCTGTAAAAAGCCATTAACAACCTGGATTTGATCTGATACTCCTAAACTGCCCGAAGCTTGTACTAATTCTATCTTGTTTTTTTCCGCCTCTTGGCCGATTAGCGCATTTAAGCTATGTTTGCCAAATTGTTTGTTATAGCTCAGGATGTTCGAAATCCTTAATTGAGAATCTCCATAGGTGGTAGAATAGGAATAGTTTCCTGCTCCGCCATTCAACTGGCTTGGTCTGTTATAATCCCTTTTTGCATCATTTACAATGTATGCAGATTGAGAAGTGAAAGTTAATCCCGGTAGAATCACAAAACTTAAATTCAAATTTGTGTTCAAATTGGTATTCTTATTTATATCCAAATTGGAATCATATTGCCCCAGTAGGAACTCTTCCATTTTCGGAGATAGATTGATGAGCGAGCTTGGCATCCCTCCGGAACTTAATGCTATTGGACTAACGTTATCTCCATTTCCACGATTTCTAGCATTGTAGGAATAGGCCACAATCGGATTAATAGATAATCGATC
>JBEBTR010000119.1:0-9794 GCA_040393725.1 Sphingobacterium endophyticum
GTTTCTTTTATCGGTAACAACGGAACTTTAGTCGTGAATAGGGGTGGATGGGAAGTGATTCCTGAAAAAGGTAGAATGGATGCCGTTGCTCTTCAACCCTCGCAGGATGATGGTCTATTCAAACATATGGAAAACTTCGTTACGGCAATTCGTACCAAAGATAGAAGCATTTTAAATGCTCCGGTAGAAGCTGGCGCACATATCGCCATCCTTTCTCAAATGGGAAATATCGCCTATAGAACAGGAAAGAAAATTTATTGGGATAAAAACAAAGCAAAGTTTACCGATGAGGAAGCTAATACATATCTAGCCGCCAAATACAATAACGGCTATCAGATTCCGAAAGTGTAAATAAAATATGTATAGATAAAAAAATCCCCATCAAAATTTTTGATGGGGATTTTTTATTTATTCCTCTCTTAATTTCTCTATTGGATTGAACCTAGTTGAATAATATAAAATCAGGTATAGAAGAATACTTAAAAACCCAATTAATATAAGGACCGGAATAGTTATGGTTAGAAATGAAATATCTATTCTATATTCAAAATTATCGAGCCATTTTTTCATTAAAAAATAACTTATTGGAATGGCTGAGAAAATGGATAGGGCGAAAATTAAATAATATTCTTTTGAGAAAAGAACCAATAAATTGGATAAGGATGCTCCTAATATCTTTCTCATTCCAATTTCCTTTCCTCGAGCTTTAATGGCTAAAGTTACCAAGCCTGAAATTCCCAAGCATACAATTAACAATGAGATGAATGAAGCCGTGCTGGCAGCTTTTTGAAGCTGAAGTTCTGTCTCATACATTTTTCGAATACTTTCATCCATAAATTGATATTCAAAAGGCGAATCTGGCATTAATTCCTTCCATCGCTTCTCCAAATTTGTTATTGATTCTGATATGGATGCACTATTCAATCGAATACTTAGATATCTGTAAATATTCTGCTGTGAAACATTTTTCCATATTATTGGAGTACTTGAGGCATGCATGGAATTTGCAATGAAATTGTTAGTAACCCCGGTCACTAAAACCTTTTCATTTTCAGAATCCAGATATATGTATTTTCCAATAATATCTTCTGCCGAATTAACCCCTAAGCTTTGCATTGCTTGTTTATTTATGACAACTTCTACGGTTCTATTTGTATCAACAATATTATGTGTGAAAAATTTCCCCGCTAACATCGGTATCTCATAGGTCGCTCCAAAATTAGAATCTGAAATAATCATCTGAGAAGCAATTGGGTTAATTTGGTTATTTGTTAAGGATATGCTGGTTTTTCCCACAATATTATTCGGAGTGTCATAGGAGAGGGTCGTATTTCTTATATCGTTGGTTTCTGATAGCTCTTTTTGGATGGTCTGTATTTTCCTTACCCCTTCTGCTGACCAATCTCTAGGAACTTGAACCGTTAACAAATAATCTTTGTTGTAACCTAAATCACCTTGAATAAACAAATTGATTTGTTTAGAAATAATGATGGTACTAATTAGTATAATTAGTGAAATTGTAAATTGAACAAATAATAAAATCCTTCTGATCTGTTGTTTTTTATCAATATGATCCAGTTGAAGCTTTACTGAATTGAGGACTTTGTTTTTGGATAATTTGATGGCAGGATACAGGCCTGAACCTAATCCTATTATTAAAGTTAATATGAGTAAACCAACATAAAAATAAATCGGCAATTCATTCAAAGCTGGTAAGTTTCGCATGAATAAACTTTCAAATAAAGGTTTAACCATAACATAAGCAGGAATACAAAAGATAATAATCACAAAAACTAATACGATATATTCCACTATGAGCTGCTTTGCTATTTGGAAAGAATTTGCTCCCATTATTTTTCGTATCCCGATTTCTTTGAGTCGATCCATGTTTTGGCCAATACCAAAATTTATAAAATTGATCATGGCCATCAATAACACAAATCCGGAAATCAAGATCAAGATTTGAATCATTTTCCTCACCGAGGCATTGTTATCATCCAAATAATATGTTTTTAGTGGATTTAATTGCGGTCCATAATTTTCAGAAAATTCAGGCTCCATATTTCTGCTTACAAGATCCTTGATTGGTTTGTTTAATTCACTTGAATGAACCCCTTTCTGTAATTCTATAAATCCTACGATATAAATGTTCTCCCAGCTGTCTAGATTCCTACCAAAATATTGTTCGGATGAAATAGGTAAGAATATCTCATTATGCATGCTGGATGTCAATTCCAGAACGGAATTTTGACTTTCCTTCTTCATGACACCTGTAACTTGAAAATCATGTTTCTCACCTTTGAAGTTCCTGATTTTTAAATTTTCTCCAACAACATTCACCCGACCAAAATATTTCTTGGCAGCTTTTTCTGTCAGGACAACTGTAAATGGATTTGATAATGCATCCTTTGAATCCCCTTCAATCAATTCGAATCCAAACATGTTCAATAGGGAAGGATCTCCTAATGCCACTCCTTCTTCAAAACTTTCAGTGCCATTGGAAATAATGCAAGTTAAACCATCCATCCTATAATAATTGGCAACCAATTGTGGATATTCCTCATGTAGGGCTTTTGGCAATGCACCTATCGTTGTTAATGGAATTCCTGCCCCTTCTTTTTTATAAGAACTCTGGAGAATGAATTGTTGATCCTTGTTTTTGATATGATCATTTACCTGATAGGCATCATAAATAAATGCTCCAACTAACATAATAAAGGTCACTGCGCAAATTAATCCGATAAGATTTACTATGTTTTGGATTTTCCTTTTGGAAAGATTTCTCCAGGCAATTTTAAAGTTATGGCCACTCATTTCATTTTTTCTGATTAAATCAAATAATTATTCTAAAAGCTGCTACTACAAAAATTCAACCTTTTCTATAATTGATTGATTTTAAATTGTATAGATGTTCACGATGTTTTTGAATGTTCAAAATTGAACAAATACTGTTCGATAATGAACAATTAAAAAAAAATCGGGATTGTTTTTTGCAATCCCGATTTAAAATTGTTGATGATTCTCTTACAACTTTTTATTTTCAACATCCCACCATAATCGTGTTCCGCCATTATCTGGTCCGCCCAACATTTTTACGGCTTCAGTAACAGCTCCGCTGTTGCTATTGTACTCTCGCTCAGGGTAAGGCATCCTGCGGATCCCTGGAACGGTCGGAATCGTATTGTTACTATAATTCACAACCACTGGGAAGATAATCGGATATCCTGATCGACGATATTCTGACCAAGCCTCATCACCATCAGGAAACATAGAAATCCATTTTTGTGTAATGATACGTTCCAGTTTTCTGTCCTTACTATCGGCTTCATTCCATGCAATGGTAATCGTACTTAAAAACTTAGATCCTGTCTTCACATCATTCTGACCAGGCTTAACCGATTTTGGATCGATGTATTCCATTGGTTTTGCAGTAGAGTTGTTTTTATAAGCTGTAGCTTGCGCACTCACACCATGCATTTCAAAGGAACGGTCGATGCCGGTCTCATAATTCGTTTTTGCATTTCCCGCATTGCTCCATCCTCGCAATGCTGCTTCCGCTTTTAAAAACCAGCTCTCTGAAGAGACCATTAACTGCATTCTGTTCTGTAAGGGTAATAACTTTGAATAGTTGTCATATCTGCTTTTCGCATCAATGTCTATTCCTGTACGGATGCCCTTAAACTGACCCTTAACTGCCGGATCGGTTGCTTTTTCAAATAATTTAGCTAAACGAGGATCATTATACCCACCTAATATCGATTCAATATTAGCATGCATCCTGGTATCACTCCATGTAGTGGTAATAATATTCAACGGATGGTCTGTACTTAACTTGATAAAACAGTTGTCTGCTGTTGACTCCAATAGTCCACCACTCGCTGGGTTTAATGCCTTTTCACCTTCTGTCTTTGCAAGGGCTGGATTTTTATAAACAATTCGCAATGCTAGCCTTAAACGTAGGGTGTTGGCAATCCTTAACCATCTTTCATAATTATTACTTGAATAAGCCATGTCTGATTTTAACATCGCCGAAGAAATTTCCTTGCCTTGATACGTTTTTAGAATAGTCGTCGCTGTGTCCAGATCTTTGAAGAAATTCTTATATGCATCCTCCTGTGAATCATATTGGATCTGGTCATTCTCATCCGGAGCATTGTAATGGCTGTAAATGATCGGTCCTACTTTATCCGATGTCCGGTGCATTGCTGATACTTTTAGGATTTTCGCAAAGGCGAAAATATCCTTCATTTTCTCATCTGATCTGGTTAAAAGCTCAACCCGATAGATTGGATTCATCGCTCGTATATAGCGATCTACCCATAAGGATGAATACCATCCGGGAACCAAACTGTAAGTTAGGTTGTTTGCATTGCCGACAAAAGGTGCTTCTGCCCCGAAATAACCTCCATAGGCATCACTTGTTAAGTTGTTGGAAACCTGATATTCTCCAACGTTTTCAGATAAAATCGCCCGTTGTGCCTGAGCCATAAATGCCGCAACTAAGGCAAAATCCCCCATAGCCTCCTCATCGGTAACTCCGGCAGGATTGGTGTTTAATTCAGTAAAATCTTTTGTACAACTGATGCTTAAGAATAATGTGCTTAACAATATCCCCGTTAACTTATAATATGTTCTTAATTTTTTCATGTTCTTGGCTATTAAAAGGATACTTTAAGGTTTAGTCCATAACTGCGGGTAGCGGGTAAGGCAAAGCTATCATAACCTTGAGCTCCAACTCCAGTAGTCGTATTTAATTCAGGGTCATAAGGTGCATCATTGCGGAAAAAGAAAAGATTGCGCCCAGTCAATGAGATCGAAGCGCTCTTAACACCTTTCCACTGGATTGGTAAGCCATAACTCAACGATATTTCACGCATACGGATATTCGTTGCATTATAAACTTGCCCTTCAATAATACCATCTCTGTTTCCTACGGCACTATAATAAGCCTGTGCTGGAATTTTTCCCTCCCAAGGTGTACCATCCATTTTAACTGCTGGAATGTCCAAACCTCCAGCATCTCTGGCTGCAGCACTTTCCTCACTTACACCAAAAGAATTTAGGTAGCCATCCGTTACGCTGATTACTTGTCCTCCAAATCGTGCATCAATTGTAAAGCTTAATCCGAATTTTCCATAATTGAAGGTATTGTTCCATCCAACAATTGATTTTGGATTATTATTTCCAATATATCCTTCAGGACCAATCTGTGGCCTACCGGTGTCATCAACAACCATAACCCCATTTTCATCCCGCAAAAATGTTCTCGCCCAAAAATCTCCAAACGATCCATTTAATCGTAAAACATTGAAGTTTCCTCCAATCGAATAGCGCTCTCCTAATTTTGGAGCCAATTCTAAGATCTTGTTCCTATTGGCAGTAAAGTTTACCGATGTATTCCAGCTAAAGTTATCCTTCTTAACCGCATCTATCCCTAATGCGGCCTCAATACCTTTATTCTCAACATTACCAGCATTTAGGAACACTGTGGTAAATACTTGCCCAACGGGTGCCTGATAGGAAAAATACTGATCCTTGGTGTTGGTTTTATAGAGGGCTAAATCAAAGTTTATCCGGTCATTCCAAAACCTTCCTTCATAACCTACCTCATAGCTTCGGCTAATTTCCGGACGCAATGGCAATCCTTGGTATGGTCCGGATACATTTGCATTTAAAATACCGGTAGCTAAGCTATTTGTCGGAATTGTACTGTATATACCTACGTCATTTCCAACTTCTGCCATAGTCAACCTTAGTTTACTATAACTAATAAATGATGGCATTTTAATCATGTCAGAAAGTACAGATGAAAGTCCGGCTGACCAATAGAAATAACCTTTTTTCTCCTCCGGTGTATTCGCTAGGGTAGATGCCCAGTCATTTCTGGCTGTCAGATCTAAAAAGATTTTGTCCTTATAGCCTAAGTTCGCAGAAGCAAATAAAGATTGTAATTGCCTTCTGCTGATCGATTCATTCAACGCATTGATGGGAGCATCTCTGTAAATATTGCTCATCAAGAACTTATTTGCAACGGCAAGTTTAAGTTGATCCAGACTCCAGCCATTTGATCGAGTGTCATTGATGGATGTTCCGGCGGTAAAATTCAAATCCCATGTATCGGCAAAGGTTTTATTACCAATAAATAGCAAATCTCCATATAAGGCAGTACTTACTGATTCATCGCGTGTATATCTTCCATTATCCTCCAACACTCCTTCTATAACCTCTCCTGAAAGTACACCTTGCGTTCCTGCATATACATGTCGTTCCCACTTATCCCAGCGCTTGTTCAAGGTACCCCTGGCACTTACTGAAAGCCAATCGTTGATTGTATATTTTAATTGGCCTTGTGCGATAATGTTGTCCCGAAGTTGGAATGTTGGATTGCGATTCAATACCCAATAAGGATTCTGCGAATGATGGGTACCTGTTAATCCTGCGTCGGCATTCACATTCCACCAATCTTGAAGATATAGGTTCCGGCTTGGGGAAAGATATTCATAGGTTTTGAATTTGTCGAAATCCAGGCCTCTAGGGAACATATATAGACCAGCAATTGGACTAAAATAAAGACCTGATGTTGGACGATTATGTATATCCTGTCTTGAATACATCATACTTCCATCAAAAGATAATTTATTGTCAAAAAAATTGGTTGAGTTTCTAAATGTCGCAGAATGCTGTTTAAATGAGTTGGTAGGCAAGATTCCCTTATTACTGGTATTACCGTAAGAAAAGTAATTCTGCATTTTTTCAGTTCCCCCACTAAGGGATACGGTGTTAATCAGGGTAGTTCCTGTATTATAGAATCCATCAACTGGATCTTTAAAAGTTCCTTTTTCGCCCCAACTTTCTTCGCTGCCTTCAGTAGTTTGCCCGTAGCGGTATTGCAATTTGGGAAGATAAAAGGCTTGATCCGCAGTGATGCTAGAAGAAACATCGATTTTTAAATTTCCTTCAGCTCCTTTTTTTGTTGTGATCATGATCGCCCCGTTTGCTCCTTGGCTACCATATAATGCAGAAGCAGATGCACCTTTTAATACATTGATGCTCAAGATATCGTCCGCATTTAAGGTGCTCAGGATATCACCACGGTCTGGACCTCCTCCAAACGCTCCTTCAGAGCCACTCCCGCCTGTATTTGTAATCGGAAGACCATCGATAACATATAAAGGTTGATTGTTTCGATTGGATTTAAAGCCGCGTAGAATAATATTGACTGATCCTCCAATTCCGGATGAACTTCGATTAATCTGCATCCCCGAAACTTTACCTGTCAGGTTATTCATCGGATTGGCGTCTTTTACCTTCGTTAATTCTTCTCCCTTTACCGTTTGGGTGGAGTAGGAAAGACTTTTTGCTTTTCGTTGCACCCCTAAGGCCGTAACGACAACATCATCAATTTTATTCGCTTGGGCAGTCAATGCAATGCTGATGACTGAATCAGTTGCAGATAGCGGGCGGGAAAACTGATTATAACCGATGATGCTGACCGTTAAACTCGATGTTCCTGCCGGGACTTCAATAGAAAAATTTCCCGTTTCATCGGTCGATGTACCCTTATTGCTCGGTAATAATTTGATAGTTGCACCAACTACGGGGGCTTTTGTCTGATCGTCAATAACGGTTCCTTTTAAGGTTCGTTCTTGTCCATAGGATAATTGAATGGCCATAAGCCATAGGATTAGGTGGGTTAGTGTTTTATGCATAATATAAGATCAAAAATGAGATTTTATTGATTATTGTAACAGTAATGATACAGTTGATAAAAAAACGAATAAATTTTTGATATATTTTATGCTAGAATGTTAAATTTTTAAATTCGGGTAAGGTTGAATAAATGTATTGTTGATATTTATTTGATTTATAAACGTTTATAATTTTAAAGTTATTATATTTTTAATGGAAAATAAAAGTCAGAATAATGACCTTAGAATAGTTTCTGATTTTTATCAGGTGATCATTTCGAAAAAACTTAAAGATCCAAAGAATTGAAACTTTGGAATAAACTTATTGTTATATCTAAAACAAAACTCTATGCTTACTGCAGCTTGCCCCAAATTACCAATGCGTGTAAAAACTATTACGAGGGATTTTTATGTCAATCAACTTGGCTTTGAAGAAGTTGGTTTTGCCAATTTTGAAAGTTACATGATCTTGAAAAAAGACAATGCCGAATTGCATTTCTTCATATTCCTGGATTTAATTCCAGAGGAAAATTATGGACAGGTCTATATTAGAACGGACAATATTGAGCAATTATACCAGGACTTGCTGGATCGAGGCGTCAACATACATCCAAATGGGAGCTTAGCATTAAAACCTTGGGGACAAAAGGAATTTGCCATTCTCGATCCCGATAGTAACCTTATCACTTTTGGAAATTCATTATAATTCGATCAACTTGATTACAAATTTTATATAGCGGAAGATTACTTTTCCTTTATCACTGCCCAAATTACATTTGCAGCGTCATCAGTTACCAACATATAGCTTTTTGTGAATGCAATGGATACTGGTCGCCCGTAAACTTCGTTATTTGAATTATTCTTTATAAATCCTGTAATAAAATCTGTTGGCTGTCCTTCAGGCTTGCCATTTAAAAATGGTATAAAAATTACTTTGTATCCTGAAAATTCAGACCTGTTCCAAGAACCGTGTTGAGCAACAAATGCCCCTTCAGGAAATCCATCAGCTTTATTAAAGGAAAAACCAAGGGATGCAGTATGTGATCCGACTGCATAGTCCGGACGGATGGGGTCTTTCACGTCTGAAGGAATACTGTCTTTCCATCTTGGATCAATATTATCCCCCCAATAGTAATAAGGCCAGCCGTAAAAACCACCTTCCTGAATCGAGGTGATATAATCCGGTACAATTTCATCACCTAGCTCATCCCTTTCATTAACTGCGGTCCATAAAGTGCCATTTTCCTGATTTAAATCCATTCCAACAGGATTTCTTAAGCCACTCGCAAATATCCTTTCACCAGATCCATCCGGATTAATTTCTAAAATCGAAGCCCGACGAACCTCATTTTCCATTCCATTTTCTCCAACATTACTTCCTGAACCTACAGAAATATAGATTTTATCCCCATTTCTATTGCTAATGATATTTCTTGTCCAGTGATTGTTATAGCCGCCAGCTGGAAGACTTAATATTTGCTGCCCATTCGGTGAGATTAATTGTCCTTTCGTAAAATCATAGCCATATTTTAATAATCCATCTGTATTAGCTATGTATAAAAATTTACCTAATACCAACATACCAAAAGGCTGTTTCAGATCTTTAAGTAAAACCTGTTTGCTATCGTAAACACCGTCTTGATTGGTGTCCTTAAAAACCAATATTTCATTAGGACTGCTTGCCTGGAAAACATTTCTTGAATTTTCTTTTTCCGGATCTTCTCCTTCTTTTTCTGTTCTGGCTTGGGACACTAGGATATCGCCGTTTGGTGCGACGTAAACATGTCGAGGACTATTAAGACTGTCCGCAAATTTAACAATTTTATAACCCTGAGGAACTGTGGGAGTTTGACCTTCAGACCATCCCAAAACCTTTGCGAATTTATTGGTCGGCTGTGAGCTGAATGGAGCTGGCAAATTATTTAATTTCCCGTACTCTGCGTAGCTAATACTATCCGATAAACTGTCTCGAACTGTATCTGATTTTTTCTGTGTTGGATTACACGCATAGAAAAGCAAAGAGCCAAGGATTATAAATGAAAATATAGGTAAAATAAGCTTTTTCATGATTTCTATTTTTATTAGAACCCTTTGAATAATTAAATC
>JBEBTR010000120.1:0-9781 GCA_040393725.1 Sphingobacterium endophyticum
CTTCTACATTGCGGCTAACACTTAGGATAATTCCCAATGCCACACTTGTAAATAAAATGGAGGTACCTCCCATACTGACCAACGGTAGAGGAACACCTGTTACAGGTCCCAAGCCAACGGCAACAGCCATATTTGCTAACGCCTGTATGGTTAAACTAAATCCTAATCCGGCCGCCAGAAACGCTCCAAATGCCCGGGGACTCAGCGTCACAATCCGTATACACCGATACATTAAAGCGATATACAGAAATAATAAAACTGCCCCTCCTATCGTACCATATTCTTCTATGATAATTGCAAAGATGAAATCAGAGTAAGGGTGCGGTAAAACGTTCCTTTGAACACTGTTTCCAACTCCTTTACCAAACATCTCACCAGTCGCAATCGCAATCTTTGCATTGTTTGCCTGATAGTTTTTATCGTCTTGAAAGGAAGTTTTCCCGTCATGAACCTGCTCGGTATTGAAGAAACCCTGGATCCGGCTTAAATAAGTTGCTCGCCTAGGCCCTAAGAAAATAACCAGCATTAATAGAACTCCACCTCCCATACAAACCACAGCGATCTGTTTGAAACTGATACGGCCAATCAATAGCAATAAAACACTTACTCCAAAGAGCATTAATGCTGTGGATAAGTTCGCCCATGCAATCAGGACAAATACAAAACATACTGCCCCCATGATTGGAATAAATGATTTCTTTACGTCCTTGATCTCTTCCTGTTTGCGCGAAAGCATCCTTGCCAAAAATGTAATCAATGCCAACTTCGCTAAATCCGAAGTTTGGAAAGTCTGGTTTATCACCGGAATAGTCAACCAACGACTCGCTTCATTTACCTTACTTCCAAATACCAAGGTATATAGCAACAATGGAATCGTGATGACCATCAATAATTTGGAAATACCAGCATAATAACGGTAATCCAATTTATGAGACAGATACATCAATGCTAAACCTGCAACAACAATAAAAAGATGCTTAAATAAGTACAATTCCGTACCTTTTCCTTCTTTGTATGCCAATGTTCCTACTGAACTATAAACAGCCAAAAGTGACCAGATGGATAATAAGATCACAATGATCCAGATCCACTTATCGCCTTTTAGTTTAGAAAAAATGTATTCCATTGTTCCTCCTTTATATTATAAAGTCATTACTGCTTCTTTAAACTTATCCCCACGATCTTCGTAGTTCTTAAACCAATCAAAGCTTGCACATGCTGGTGACAACAAAACGGTATCACCTTTTTTTGCCAAATGAGAAGCAATCTGAACGGCATCGCTCATAGAAGCACTATTCACAATGACATCTGTATCCTCTTCAAAGGCTTCGTGTATACGACCTGTATCTTTACCAATGCAAATGATAGCCTTAACTTTTGAACGAACTAAGTCTTTCAGCATCTCATAATCATTCCCCTTGTCAACTCCACCCATAATCAATACGATTTCTGTCGAGAAACTCTCTAAGGCATACCATACCGAATTCACGTTCGTTGCTTTTGAATCATTGATATAATTTACCCCTCCAATACATGCTACATGTTCCAACCTGTGCTCTACGTTCACAAATGACCCCATGCTCTCCTTCATTGTTTGGTTCCTTAGTTCTTGAACCTTTGCAATCAGTCCCGAAGCCATGTTGTTGTAAACATTGTGCTTGCCTTGCAGTGATAATTCTTCAATATTCATGATAAAAGCTTCTCTATTTGGTATTAAAATGTTCAAATTCTTCTCCTCATCCAGATACGCACCCGCATCCACTATTCCTTCTTGTGTAAATGGCAGATGCATAGCCTGTGTGGTATGCTTTTCCAATGCTGCCATGGTTTCAGGATCATCTTTACAATAAATAAAGTAATCCGAAGGAGTTTGATTTTGAACCATGCGGAACTTTGAGGCCACATAATTCTCCATCTTGTATTCATACCGATCTAAATGATCAGGCGTAATGTTCAATATCACTGCTACGTCTGCTCTGAAATGGTACATATCATCCAACATAAAACTGGAGATTTCCAAGACATAAGCATCATGCTGCTCTCTTGCAACTTGTAGCGCGAAGCTATTACCAATATTACCTGCAAGACCTACGCTTAAACCAGCATGCTTCAACATGTGATAGGTCAGCATCGTTGTCGTTGTTTTTCCGTTCGACCCGGTGATGCATAATAATTTTGCATCGGTATATTGTGCGGCAAACTCTATTTCCGAAATAATCGGAAGGTTTAACCCCCTCAATTCCTTAATCAATGGAGCCTTCTCTGGAATACCTGGGCTTTTAACAACCAGCGCTGCATTAACAATTAACTCATTGCTATGCTGCCCCTCCTCATATAAAATCCCCTCTTTGTCCAAAGTAGCTTTATACGTATCAGCTATTGTTCCCATATCTGATACAAACACATCAAATCCCTTATCCTTTCCAAGGATTGCCGCGCCTACTCCGCTCTCTCCTGCACCTAGAATGACTAAGCGTCCAGACTGTGGGTAATATGTATGTGCAATATTTGGCATGACTATCTTACTTTCAATGTTACGATGGTTAAGATGGCTAAGATGATCGACACAATGACAAACCTGGTCACAATCTTAGACTCATGGTAACCTTTTTTCTGGTAATGGTGGTGCAACGGAGACATTAAGAAAATCCTTCTTCCCTCTCCGTATTTTTTCTTGGTATACTTGAAATAGGATACTTGAAGGATTACCGACAAATTCTCTATCAAGAAAATTCCACATAACACCGGGATTAACAATTCCTTACGAATCAATATTGCAAATGCTGCGATAATACCCCCAATTGCCAAACTTCCCGTATCACCCATAAATACCTGAGCAGGATAGGCATTGTACCATAAAAATCCTGTACACGCTCCTACAAACGCACCTGCAAAAATCACCAGCTCACCAGAATTTGGAATGAACATGATATTTAGGTAGTCGGCAAAAATGATGTTACCGGATACATAGGCAAGAATAGCTAAGGTGATCCCCATAATTGCTGAGGTACCCGTGGCCAGTCCATCTATACCGTCCGTAATATTTGCACCATTGGAAACCGCAGTAATAATAAATACCACGACAACTAAGAATACAAAGAACGTTGCCATTGGGCTATTGATACCGAATACATCCAAAACTTTGGCGTAATCGAACTCATTATTTTTATAAAATGGAATGTTGGTCTTCGTTGACTTCACATTCTCTGCGTATGATTTCTCGCCTGTGGACGGGTTGATAATAACCTCCACCGGTTTTGAAGATGTTGGATTTGCAACCGTCTGCCTTGCTACAATTTCCGGATGAAAATACATGGTTATCGCTATCAAAACTCCTAACCCCACTTGCCCAATAACCTTAAACTTACCTGCTAAACCTTCTTTGTTCTTGCGGAAAACTTTTATATAATCATCTAAAAATCCGATCGCACCCATCCAAACCGTCGTGATAATCATCAGAATGATATAGATATTATCCAATTTTGCAAAAAGCAAGGTTGGAATTAATATACCTGCTATGATGATCAAACCACCCATTGTTGGAGTTCCCTGTTTCTTCTTCTCCCCTTCTAATCCTAAATCACGAATCGTTTCTCCAACTTGTTTTTGATGCAATAAACGAATCAATCGGCTACCGTAAACCGTTGTAATAATCAACGAAAAGATAACTGCCATGGCTGTACGAAACGAGATAAATTGGAACAAACCTGCTCCTGGTATATGTACGTGCTCGTTAAGCCAAGTGAATAAATAGTATAGCATGCAGTTTAATTATGTTCGTTAAAAATCTTTATTAATTCCTCTTTATCATCAAAGTGGTTCTTTACCCCGTTGATATCTTGATATTTCTCATGACCTTTCCCCGCTACCAAGATCACATCTCCTGGCTGTGCCAAATGAAATGCCGCACGGATAGCTTCTCTTCTATCGGTAATCGAGAAAACATTTTTCTTTTTATCTGTAGGAACACCAACTTCCATCTCCTTGATAATCGTCACTGGATCTTCCGTCCTAGGATTATCAGATGTCAATACCACCTTGTCGCTCAATCTTGCAGCAACTTCCGCCATCTCAGGACGCTTGGTCTTATCACGATCGCCGCCACATCCTAATACTGTTAAGATCTGCTGCCCTGGCCTTCTTAATGACCCAATAGTTTCCAAAACATTTTCAACCGCATCCGGTGTATGTGCATAATCAACAATAGCAACAACACCTGTTGTCGACTTCATTGTATCAAATCGCCCTTCCGCTCCTGTTATCTCACTCAATGCCATTAAAACTTTCACGGTCTCCTGCTCCAATAATATGGACGCTCCGTAAACAGCCAATAAATTATATGCATTGAAATCGCCAACCAGTTTTACCCAAACTTCTTGTCCATCAATCTGCAATAGCATGCCATCAAAATGGCTCTCCAAAATCTTTGCTTTAAAGTCTGCCATCTGATGTAAACCATAGGTTTTCTTGTGAGCAAAAGTATTCTGTAACATGACCATTCCATTCTTGTCATCTATGTTGGTCAATGCAAATGAATACCGATCTAAATCATCAAAGAACTTTTTCTTTGCCTTAATATAGTTTGCAAAAGTGCCATGGAAATCTAAATGGTCATGGGTAATGTTAGTGAAGATTCCTCCGGCAAATTTTAAGCCCGCAATACGTTGTTGAACGATCGCATGTGAACTTACTTCCATAAAGCAATAGTCGCATCCGTCGTCCACCATTTCCTTTAACAGGAAATTTAATGAAATCGGATCCGGTGTTGTATGAGTTGCTTCCACAACACGATCACCAATTTGATTCTGGACAGTTGATAATAAACCAACATGAAAGCCCAATTTGGTAAACAGATTGAAAAGCAAGGTCGCAACAGTTGTTTTTCCGTTGGTACCTGTTACTCCAACAAGCTTAATTTTTGAGGAAGGATTACCGTAAAATGTTGAAGCCACAACACCCAATGCATACGCTGAATCTCCAACTAGTATATATACTACATCCTCTTTAATATCTTCTGGTAATTCTTCAACTAATACCACAGACGCTCCTAATTCAATCGCTTTACCAACGAATAGATGCCCGTCTGTTTGGTGCCCCCGAACTGCCACAAACATACTGCCCTTAGCAGCCTTCCTGGAATCCAGGCATAGCGAGCTAACCTCTGTCTCCAGAGACCCACGGTAATCAATTACCGGAATAGCATGTAGCAACTCTTTTAATAACATAATTAATTCAATTCTATAAGTACATTCGTACCTGGCTTTAATTTCTGACCAGCTACTAATGATTGATTAACCACTCTTCCTTTTCCCCTAACTGTAGCTTTAAATCCAGCGTTCTCCATCGCATAAAGCGCATCAACCAAACCCATTCCTTTTACGTTTGGAACAACTCCTTCCTTAAATTCTGAAACTGTAAATGCTTCTGCCGTATGATTCGATGAATCTTTATCCGCAGCAACTATCGAATTCCAGTTAATGGATTGCACACCTAACATTTGGTACACTTTAGCTGTGGCATCCTTCGATCCCTTCAAGGTATATGGAACTTTATTTCCTGCTAAATTTACTTGGCGGTTGTTAAAGGTTTTGTGTAAGCTAAGATCATTTGCGTAGACCATATCTGCCAGCTCTCTAAATACCGGACCAGCTACAGAACCTCCATAATATCCATTTCTAGGATTACGGATAACCACAATCATTGAATATTTAGGGTTTTCAGCTGGAAAATATCCCGCAAATGAAGACTGGTATCTCCTAGCACCATATCCCTTCGCTCCATCTGCCATTTGTGCCGTTCCAGTTTTACCAGCAGAACTATATAATGGACTCCTCAATCTTTTACCAGTACCCTCGGTCATTACGCCTTCCATCATTTTCTGCATTTTTCCAACCGCTTCTTTCGAGGCAATTTGTTTATTGATTACACGAGCTTCGAATTTCTTTACCGTCGTTCCTAAATGCTGAATTTCCTTTACAAATAATGGAGCTACCATTTTACCGTCATTGGCAACTGCATTAAACAAGGTTAATGTTTGCAATGGAGTTAATTTCAACTCATATCCATAAGCCATTTGTACCAATGACAATTTACTCCATGATCTGCTATCCGGCATTTTCACCCAAGGATTCGCTTCCCCTGGAATTTGCAATCCTAACGGTTGAGCCATCCCCCATTCATGTAATTTCCCAGTAAATTTCTCCGGATTCTTACCATAATGAGTTCCTATCGTTTTTGCAACACCCACGTTCGAGGATTCTTCAAATGCTTCCTTGATCGTCACTTTTGACTTCTTTGGTGGATGTGAATCCTTAATAGTATGCCCCGGAACTTTCCAAGTACCATTCCCGATATCAATTACCGTACTGGTGTCCACCATATTATCATCTAAGGCAACTAGATAGGAAGCAACTTTAAATGTTGAACCTGGATCAGCACCCTGTGCAATTGCATAATTAAATTTCTCTCTATACACACCTTCACTATCCCTAGTAAAATTGGCAATGGCTCTAACTTCACCAGTCTCAACCTCCATCAATACCACACAGCCATTATCAGCATTACTCTGAATCAATTGCTTCTCTAATGCACGCTGTGCCATGTCTTGCATATTCACGTCAATTGTGGCAATAATGTCTGAACCATCCGTAGGAGCTACTTCAATCTCCCTGTTCACCGGAATCCAAACACCACCCGCTATACGCTGCATCAACTGCACACCGCTTTTCCCTTCAATGTAATCTCCGTAAGCACCTTCCAGCCCAACTCTAACCGTATCACCTTTACTATTTTTATATCCGATGGTACGTGCCGCCAGATTGGTAAATGGTAGAATACGCTTATTCTCTCTTACCGCTATCAAAGAACTCGAGAACCTTTCTTTCTCCTCTTTAAAATTCCTCAACAAAGGAAAGGTCTTCAAGACCTTCAACTGCTGATGAGACACATCACGCTTAATCAAAACGTAACGCATCTTTTTTGACCTTGCCTCTTTTAATTGAGTCAAGTATTGTCTAGCCGATTTGTCTCCAAAAAAAGTGGAAAGCTTATTGGCCAAAGAATCCACCCGAGCATTGAAAACATCATTATGCTCGGATGGAATGGCCATCGCATCAAACCGTATTTCATATTCCGGAACAGAAGTAGCCAGTAAACTTCCGTCATTGGAATAAATATTTCCTCTCGCAGCTTCGATCACTCGCTCACGAATCGTCAAGCTATCCGCAATCTCTCTCCACTTGTCACCATCCACATATTGTAAGTGCAATAACTTGCCAAAAACCATTAAAGCACCAAAAACCATCAGGCCGAACGCCAGGTACACCCTAATTAATATGGACTTCCTAATATTCATCTTTTGGTTATTCTTTATTTTACTTCCCTTACTATCTCTAACTTAATTGGCGGTTCGGTTCTTTCTTTTAAACCTAATGTATCCGCACGCTTGGCAATCTCCGTCTGAGTTGTCAATTTCATCAACTCCGCATTCAGTGATTTATAATCCCACCCTAGCTCCTTCACTTCCCTACTCAACTTATCAATTCTTCTTACTGTATTTTCTGCCAAATGGCGGTTCGTAATATATAACAGTCCTAAAAAGGCAAGAAACGCCACAAAAGGCAAATTCTTAGCAACTAAATAGGTAGAAATCTTTTTCTGCGAAAAGAAGGTTTTCAGGAAGTTCTCGGTCTCCTCGACCTTTTCCTCCAATGCATCGGACATCTCCTCTTGCACTTCCTCACTTAACTCTTTTTGCTTTATAGTATTTCTCTTTGCCATATTCCTACGCTACTATATTTTCTCCGCAATCCTCAACTTCGCACTACGCGCTCTGTTATTCTGCTTCACCTCATCCTCCGACGCAACGATTGCTTTTCTACTGATCACTTTAAATGGCTTAATTTCATTCCCAAAGAAATCTTTCTCAACCTCTCCTTTAAACTTTCCTTTAGCCAGGAAATTTTTCACCAACCTATCTTCTAAAGAATGATACGACATCACTACCAATCTTCCCTCCGGTTTCAGAACAGCAACTGTCTGCTCTAAAAACTCCTGCAATGCCTCAAGCTCCCTGTTCACTTCAATTCGTAAAGCCTGAAAAACCTGAGCATGGTATTTATGCTCTTTCCCTTTTGGCACCAGCCTCTGAATCGCACCCTTCAATTCAGCTACGGTTTGGATCTCATTGCTCAATCGGCTAGTAACAATAGTCTTTGCCAACGATCTTGCATTCTGAATCTCACCGTACATTCCAAAAATCCTGTGCAGCTCCTCTTCAGCATAGGTGTTTATCACCTTACGTGCATCCAAATCTGACACCTGATCCATTCGCATATCCAAATCCGCATCAAAACGGATAGAAAAACCGCGATCCGCAGCATCAAATTGATGTGATGAAACACCTAAATCCGCTAAAATCCCATCCACCTGTTTCACCCCTTCAAGACGTAAATAATTTTTTAAGAACTTAAAATTCTGATGAATCAATGTAAACCTTTCATCAGGAAGTGCATTTTTGATAGCATCAGGATCTTGATCAAAAGCGATCAACCTTCCCTCCGGCCCCAAATGCTTCAGAATTTCTTTCGAATGTCCGCCGCCACCAAATGTCACATCTACATAAATCCCGTTTGGTTTTATAGCTAGTGCTTCAATACACTCCCGGAGCATAACCGGAACATGATAACCAATCTCGTTACTCATTGCCGTCTCCGAAGTTAAATCCACCCATTACTTCCTCAGCTAATGCAGAGAAGTCATCATCCATACCTCCGTCCATCATTTTTTCATATTCATCTTTCGCCCAAACCTCAATCTTATCAAACTGACACTGCATGAACACATCACCTTGAATCCCCGCATACTCCAACAGAGACTTCGGCAAAAGAACCCTTCCCGCTGAGTCAAGAGATAATTCCGTTGCCCCACGCATAAACTGACGAATGAAGTTTCTATTCTTCACATTGTACTGGTTTAATTTGGACAACTGAAGCATCTTTTTGCTCCACTCCTCTTTCGTATAGATTGTTAAATTCTTCTCAAAACCACGATTCACAACAAGCCCTTCACGCTCTACATCAGGCAATTGCCTTTTGAGCGCTGCAGGAACCACCATTCTTCCTTTGGTGTCCAACTTGCATTCGAATTCTCCGATTAATTGAATCATTTACTTGACTTCTACTCTAATATTAATGTAAAAGTATACACTTTCTCCCACAATCTCCCACAATGCCCCACAAAAAAGTTTTCCACATAGCATATCCGCTACAAAAAAGCCGTTTAATACCCCAAAAACGCATAATAATATTGAAATACAATAAATTAAGTTTTGTAAAAAGATTCGCAATTTCTGCTCAAAACCAAGTCAAATTCCTTGTTTTTAAGGAATTGAATTCCCCGAAATCATCATTTGTGGGGCAAAGTGGAGGAACGTGTAAGAAGAGTGGGGCATTCCCCAGTTTTGGTCGGGTTTTAGTCGTGTTTCGCTCGTGTCTCATCCGCAGCTTATCAGGACAAAATCCACAGCTGGTCCGGAATTTTCCGGACGAGGTCATAAGAAGTTCTTTATAAGGTGCGGACTATTCTCGACCAAAACACGACCAAAACTACTTCCAAACCTGAAAGAAACCCTAGAAATCCTCCCAAATATCCTATCCCACTATATATGGACCTTATTCGAT
This sequence comes from Sphingobacterium endophyticum, assembly GCA_040393725.1. GTDB lineage: Bacteria > Bacteroidota > Bacteroidia > Sphingobacteriales > Sphingobacteriaceae > Sphingobacterium > Sphingobacterium endophyticum_A. The sequence goes on from JBEBTR010000120.1 coordinate 9,681, forward strand.
TAATATTCTTTATTCTCGCATAAATGCAATAATTTTGTAGGTCAATAAAATTGAGATAATCATGCACAGAACACATACTTGTGGCGAATTAAGAATTGAAG
>JBEBTR010000121.1:0-9712 GCA_040393725.1 Sphingobacterium endophyticum
AAAATTTAAACGCTGGGCCAAGATGGCCGTTCAATTTACGCGTCTTGGAAAAGAGATTGCAATCGCAGTAAAAGAAGGCGGTCCTCACCCGGAGGGTAACTCCCGATTACGTACGGCCATTCAAAACGCCAAAGCTGTTAACATGCCGAAAGACCGTGTTGAAGCTGCTATAAAAAGAGCCTCTGAAAAGGATTCTAAAGGATACGAAGAATTTGTATATGAAGGGTATGGCCCGCACGGTGTTCCTGTATTAATTGAAACTGCAACCGATAATACCAATAGAACGGTCGCTAATATCAGAAGTTACTTTACTAAATCTGGTGGTTCATTAGGGAAAACCGGTTCTTTGGACTTTATCTTCCAAAGAAAATCTATATTCCGTTTTCCTGCAAACGAGGAATTGGATGTGGAAGAATTAGAGTTGGAATTGATTGATGGTGGTTTAGAGGAATTGTATGTGGAGTCTGATGAAGAGGGTAATGATATCGTTGTGGTTCAAACATCTTTTGAAGACTTTGGAAACATGCAAAAACTTTTAGAAGAAAAAGGTATTGAGGTTTCTTCAGCGAAGTTAGAGCGGATTGCCCTATCGCATTCTAACCTTAATGAAGAACAAGCTGCTGATGTCCTTAAATTAATCGATAAGATTGAAGAGGATGATGATGTGCAAGCTGTATATCATAATATGGACTAAGGATTGATCCATAAAAAATATTAAAAGAGGGTGTTATGCCCTCTTTTTTTGTTGAAGGAATGGGAGTTTATCCAATGAAACTAGCCTGTGGATCTGGCGGTGATAGGGATTCTTGTTGTGCATGAAGGTTTTTTGGTCGAAATTTATACATTTGTATATGCTATCGTTTACGGAATTCTTCACTAAAAAGAAAATTGACATCAATGCTTTACAGAAAGGTATGCCTGAGCTATATCAAGAATTTGATAGGGATTATGCATTGATGGGTGAGAAGAGTTTTGACCATACTAAGAAGTTTTGGTTCAATAGACTTCGCAAAGAGTATCTTTTAGAAGAAATCGAAATAGCTGCACCTCAACCTGCGGAACAGAAGACGGAGACTATTGCCGTAAGCACTGACAGCAGTCCTGCTGCAAAGCCAACTGGCTTTAAGCCGAAGTTTAAAGCGGCCCAAGCTAAACCACAGGAACCAACCGAGATCACAGAATCAAAGAGAGAACAATCAGAAGATACTGCTGCAAAAGCACCGTCGGGATTTAAGCCGCGTTTTAAGGCTTCTAATCTAACGAAAAAACAGGATGATACTGTTGATCTCAACCGTGCTTCTGAGCATTCTAACGATTCAAATATGTCTTCTGAAACCGAACCTTCTGAATCTATCAAGCCGAAAGGTTTTACGCCGAGGTTCAAAGCAGGCAATTTGCCTAAAAAGGTAGAAGAAAGTCCGTCAGAAGGATCCGAAAGCTCTGTTACCAATCAACCTAAAGCAGAGGAGCCAAAGGCTGACGCTGAAGTCTCCAAGCCGAAAGGTTTTACACCAAGGTTCAAAGCTGGCAATCTGCCCAAGAAGGTGGAGGAGAGTCCGTCAGAAGAGTCCGAAAGCGCGGTTACGGATCACCCTAAAACAGAAGAGCCAAAGGCTGATGCTGAAGCCTCCAAGCCGAAAGGTTTTACGCCGAGGTTCAAAGCAGGCAATCTGCCAAAGAAGGTGGAGGAGAGTCCGTCAGAAGAGCCCGAAAGCACTGTTACGAATCAACCTAAAGCAGATGAGCCAAATGCTGACGCTGAAGTCTCCAAGCCGAAAGGTTTTACGCCGAGATTTAAGGCCGGTGTTACAAAAACAAATGCTAACCAAGAAAATAAGGAATCCCAATCAGAAGAATCATCTAACAAAGAAGAAGATAATTCTAATGACACCTTGCCAAAACCTCTAGGTTTCAAGCCAAGATTTACCGGAAGGAAACCATCAGGTCAAAATGACAATGAAGAGTAGAAAGAATGTGGAAACTCTTATTTATTTTATATTTTTAGATACAAAATTGACTTTAAACTATGTTAAAAGAAGAAAGGCAAGCCTATATTATTCACCAAATTAATATACATAATAAAGTTCTGTCCTCAGATTTGAGCGTGCAATTGAATGTTTCAGAAGATACCATTCGAAGAGACTTGAACGAATTGGCTGAAAGCGGAAAGGTCCTTAAGGTATATGGTGGTGCATTGTCAAAGTCCTTTCAATATCCATTTCAAGAAGGAAATGTTTATGCTAAAGAGGCGAAGAAAGAGATTGCCTCTAAAGCGATTTCTTTAATTCAAAGTGGGATGAATATTTTAGTTGGTGGCGGGACAAGTATGATAGAGTTAGCGCGCTTGGTTCCAAAAGATATACAGTGTACATTCTTTACCATCAGTCCATTGGTTGCTCTAGAACTTGCTGAGAAAGAAAACTTAGAGGTTTTCTTATTGGGAGGGAAATTATCAAGAAATACGAACGTAGTTTCAGGTTCACAAGTAATCAACGAGCTTTCAGATATCAAAGTTGACTTATGTTTATTAGGTACAAATAGTCTTTCCGTAGAAGAAGGAATTACCGACTCAGATTGGGAAGTTGTACAGATAAAAAAGGCAATGATCAAAAGTTCTCAAAAACTAGGAGTTTTGAGTATTGTTGAAAAATTAAATTCAAATCAGAAACTTCGAGTTTGTCAGCTTAAGGATATTACGTATTTAATTACTGATTTAAATCCAAAGCATCCTAGTTTGGAAGAGTTTAGCAAACAGGTTACGGTGATTTAAAGCTGGTTTTTACCAAAAGTTTTTATTCGAATGGCTCTTTCAACGAGCCATTTGTTGCTTTCAATAAATAGATTGTGCCAGATTAAATTATAATCAATCCCTCGGTTAAAAAGAGTTCGCTTGGCATGCTTCAATAACTTTTTCAAACTGTAATCAGAAAGGCCGTTGAAGGGTTTTGCATAATAAGCTGCATGGTGCTTCTCCCAATCTTCCACAGCTTTTTGATTGACATATTCTTCGTAATTCTTATTGTTCAGTTTTTGTGAGAGAGGGGCTATAAAATTTCTAGAAAAGTCTAAATCCTTTAATTCAATTGTTTGGTCCTTCTTCTCGATAATATGCAGGTTGTAGGATTCGAGTTTTTTGTCTTGAAAATTCAATTCCAAAAGGCCTCCAGTATTCCATTGTGGATGATTAGCTGGGTAGTCAAAATAAAAATTGCCTAAGCTATAAACAATTAACTTTCCTTGATATACTTCTGTTCCTTGAACGATATGGGGGTGATGAGCGACAATTACGTCGACGCCAAGATCAATCAGTTCATGATATCTATCTTTCCATTCAGGAATAGGCACATCCAATAATTCCACTCCGGCATGAATCTGTACAATTAATACATCTACCTGCTTTTTATACTTTAAGATATCAAGATTGACTCTTTTAGCATTGATCCAAGCATGTCCAAATTCGCGGTCACCATTTAATGCCCCATAGCCATTCTCTCCATATGCCAAGAAACCGTAGCTTACGCCTTCGATAGTTCTTACCTGCATTGCGTAGGCTTCATCTTCGTTGCCAACTCCTATTATTTCTGATTTTGGAAACTGCTCCATTGTATTTAACAGAGCTTGTTTGCCGTAGTCATTGATATGGTTGTTTGCTAATGAAAAGCAGTTAAAGCCTAGTTCTTTCACCCATTTGGCAGCATCTCTATTTTGAGATACATGTGGGCCGGTTTTTTTGATAGCCTCTCCAAATCCTTTTAAGGGAGCTTCAAAATTGCAGGATTTTACAATAGCTGATTCAAACAGCTCTTTTAATCCGGAAGAGAATAAGGGCTGTTTCTCACACACAACGTCACCGGCAAAGACAAATTTATGATTAGACATGGGCAGCATTTCTTTTCAACAATAAAGTTTCGATTGGCTTTATGGTAATATAAGCAAAATATGCATTCAGTAATTCATTTTTAGCTCCAAGGAGCTTAAGAACTCCTTTTACCTTTGGCGTATGCATTAAGGTTTGAAAGATTTTTTCTTTTGTGCCGATATGCATTATTTTTTGGTTGATCCACTGAATATATTCTGGATTTATAACTTCTCTAAGCGAGTTTTCATCCAGCGGGTCTAATCTTTCGTTCAGTAATGCATAATAATTGAGGCTATTCTGATAGGTATATTTATGCTTTTCTTCCTCGAACAGTAAATTATTCTTTTTAAAGAAATCTCTTTGCCAAGCTCTATTTTCCTTTCTTGCAACAGGTAAATTTAACATTGCTAATGCAATGTCTTCGTCGACGAATGGCGAATATCCAGGGTATCCCATTTTAGCGGGTACTGAAATAAGATACTGCAACATCATCATTTTTGTTCGCATTGCTGTGATAATTCTGAAATCAGGTGATTTAAGATGATCTTTTTGCTTATCAAAAATAGGTTCTACAATGTTTGTATAATCCACATTCATTGCCAGTTTAGAGTCAGCGCTCATTCCATGCGTATATCCTAAAGTTCTATATGATGCTGCGCTGTCAATCAAAGGAACTTTTACTGCCCCTGCCCAAGCGTCACCTATTATACCACTTAATAAATGCATTGGATTTCCGGATTCCAGACTTTTGATTTTGTCGTAAAACTCCATATGATAGGTGCCGGATGCAGCGACTGCAGGTCCAAACTGATCATACCATTGGTTCATATAGACGTTGAATTTTCCCAATGGAATTCGCTTCCATTGAGTCCCAAGTCTTTCAGAAAGTAAACCGGCGTAAACCGATTCTCTCGATTCATCCTGATTAAGGGATGTACCGTATGTATAGGCATGGATTCTTGATTTATCCTTGATCAATACGTTCATTAATCTGGAATCAAAACCTCCACTGGTTGGTATTAATATGTCGTCTTTAAAGCTATTTGCCCAGTTGTTAACAGCGTCGCTGATTTTTCCGAGCACATCATCCTCCTTTGTTTCCTTAGCAAGTAACTGTATGGTCTTGTCCTCTGTTTCAGATACGCTAAGTTTCCCATCGTTAAGAGATAGAACTTGGTTGGGCAAAAGGTATTGGACATTCTTTACAGGAGTATGTCCAAAAACGCTATATCCAAAATCCAGATAAGCAGCTAAGCCTTCAAGATCAATTTCTAAATTGGCATAGTCAATGACATCATTGATGTCATGGCTGTATTTTCCAGTATTTAAATTGTAAAATACGGTTTGATAACCTACCCAATTTCCTTTTGCTACTTCCATTAATGTTTCTTAATTAACTTCTTTTTTATTAATCCCAAGACCTCTAACCAGATATCATTTTTCAACAAATGATTGGCTCCTATATATATACTTACGAAGATAAGGCTTTGTATGATGACCAAGAGAGTGTATTGGGGTATAAGGTTGAAGTAAAGAGGGAGATAGGCAACAGCTGCCGCACTGGCAGAAATGATAAATGATGGGGCTAGATCTATTATTTGCAATAATAGATTGTAACCATAGACTTTTGAGCTCATTATACTGGCGATAATAAAGCAGATTATCCTGACGATGATTAAACCGCAAGCTATTGCGACCAATCCTTGCTTATAGGTAAAAAATAAAATGATAAATGCTAAGGATATTTTAACGATTTCCAAACTTAAGAAGTATTTCGAACGGCCCTTGATGCTTAAAAAATTTGCGTTGAGATCAGTAAAAGAGGTGAATAAGCCTGCAAAGCATAACAATTGAAACAAAACTATGGAATGAAGCCATTTTTCAGTTAGGACAACCAGGAAGGCAGGTTTTGCCACACAAATTGCTAAAAAACTAACGGGCACGAGTATAAAAGCTAGGGACGACATAGATTTACGGCATGCATTTAAAAATCTAGGCAAATCATCCTGTATGGGAGTCAGCGTGGATAATGTGGTTCCTTGAATAATTGCTGTAATCATTTGCCCAGGTGTTTCTCCCCATTTATTTCCATTATAATAATAGCCTGCTTCCAAGGGTCCAAAATGCTTTCCAATAAAAGACGAGTAGAATGGAGAAAGTATTTTTCCAATCATATTGGAAACCATGAAGGATAGTGAAAATGAAAAGTGATTTTTTAGAGAAGCTGTGCTATAGGTTAAATTTAATTTCCAGTCTCCCCAAATCCACAACATGACCGTTCTAAAAACAGTATATAATAGAGGCTGTAGGATTAATGCCCAGACGCCAAATCCCAATAAGGCTAAGGTAATTACGATGATACTGGAAAAGAAGATTGACAGTAAGTTAATTCTCGCAGTAATATTGAATTGAAAATTCTTTAAAATTTTTACGTACTGTACAATTCCAAATGAATGCACAATAATTTGAAGAAATAAAACCCGGGCATAGAGCGCTAATCCTGGAACTTCATTGTAAGCCTCAATATATGGCGCCGCAAAAAACAGGATCAGATAGAGGATTGTACTTATTGCAAGGTTGAAAACAAACATGCTGGAGTAGTCTTTTTCGTCCACTACCTTGGTTCTGACCAGTGAAGTAGCTAGTCCACTATCAACAAATGAGGTTGCAATGACACTAAAAATTGCAAGCATGCCAATGATGCCAAAATCCTCCGGCAAAAGTATTCGGCCAGTGATAATCAATACAATAGTAACGATTGCCTGATTACCAAAGCGATCTAAGGCATTCCAGAAGAGTCCCTTTAAGGTGATGTTTTTAGTGTTTTCGCTCATGTATTTGATTAATCAGCAAATTTAGGAAAGATTCTTGTACAGGAATAAGAAAAAAGCATTATACTTAATGCTTTACAGGATTTACTCATATATTTGATTTAGAATTAGTTTGATTTTCCTTATTACATGTTAGCACCAATCGCTTTATTTGTTTATAATAGACCCGTTCATACCCGTAAGACCTTAACTGCTCTAGAGGCGAACACCTTAGCTGAGGAGTCTGATATTTATATTTTTTCAGATGGGGCAAAGAATGCCCAGCATGTGGATGCTGTCAATCAGGTACGTTCAATCATTCGGGAGCCGTGGAAATTTAAACATATCTACATTATTGAGAGGTCTCAAAATAAGGGGCTTGCAAACAGTATCATTGAAGGGGTTACTCAAGTTGTTCAGAAACATGGACGGATTATCGTTTTGGAAGATGACCTGGAGACATCAGAATATGCGCTACAGTATTTCAATGATGCTTTAAATCAATACCAGGATGAAGAAAAGGTGATGGAAATCTCAGGATATATGTATCCGGTTGAAAAACCTAAGAAACTGCCACAATCTTTCTTTTTCCGAGTTGCGAATAGTTGGGGCTGGGCAACATGGGATAGAGCCTGGAAGCATTTCAACTCTGATATCGAAGAGTTGACCAAAGATTTCAAGCGTAGAGACAGGAAGGCATTTAGTGTCGATGGGACTGAAAATTTTTGGAAACAGGTGAAGCAATTTAAGGCAGGAAAGATTAACTCTTGGGCCATTCGATGGTACTTATCTATATATAATAAAGGCGGGTTGGCCTTATATCCACGGTTTTCTTTTATCCAAAATACCGGTACAGATGGTTCTGGTACTCATTCTGATGTTGATAAAGTGTATCGTGTTGAACTTTCAAAAAAGCCAGTTCGTAAATTTCCGGTTATTGTAGAGGAAGATCCTTTAGCTTTGGCGGCAATCAAGCATTTTTATAAGAATCGAAAAGGTACTTTTTTCGAAAGGCTCGCCAAATTCCTTGAAAAGAAGATCCTAGAACGTAAGATGCGTAAGGTTAAATCTTAGTTTTCATCCAGATTTTTAAAGAATAAAGTTCTTTTGGTTTTGGCAACTAAAGCATACCCTTTTTGTAGCATCAGTTGAAAAACTTCAGATTTATCTAAATCAGCAATTGCCAGTTCTTCTTCAACCAAAACATAAGTCGGCCTGTATTGTTGCCAATCATTGCTGTTGAGAACGATCAGGTCAAAACCTTCGGCATCTACAGATAAGAAATCGATCTTTTTATCTTTCGGAACATATTTTTGAAGAACATCTTTCAAAGGTAAGGTAGGGACAGGGATAGTTTTGGTCAAATGATACCTTGCATTCAGTCCATCACGTCTTTCGGAAATTTCTTTTGAAAATCCATTCAATGCAGGTTCATTAAAGCAATAATAGGTTAATTCCTGCGGGCTTTCACTAATTCCGATGTTTAAATTAACATCTTTACTTCGAAACCAATTGAACCATTTCATTGCCTCCGGAGAAGGCTCAATGTTAATGCCGCGCCAGCCTTTTTTATAAAAATAATTGGTATTGGAAAAACGATAAGGATGGTGTGCCCCCACATCAACATAAAACCCTTTATAGTTTTTTCGCCCTTCATAGAAACCGCGAAGAACCATATCCTCTCCTTCTTGTGAGAATGATCGTGCATGAAAGAATTTATGAATCGGGAAATAGGACAAGATAGCCTTCTTCAGTTTTGACATTTGGGCTTAAGTTTATTCAATTGTTAATATTATGCACTTAAAGTACAATTAATTTTATTTAGCTACGCATTCAACCTGAAAATTTAAGGAGGTTTTAACAATTGGCATCGAGAAATTATCCTGATTGCAAAATTTTGAAACACTTTTATATGGCGTTAATTGCAATCAAATGCCTATTTTTGCGTTGTTAACTCATATTAATAATTCCTTAAGCATGTCTTATCCAAAGGTTTCAATAATTACCATTGTCTACAATAATGTTCGTGATATCGGTTTTACATTAGCATCTGTTGATGAACAAACCTATCCAAACATTGAATACATTGTAGTAGACGGACAGTCTACAGATGGAACCTTGGCTGTTATTGAAGAATACAAGGACACGATCAATATTTTAGTTTCTGAAAAGGATCATGGTATTTATGACGCAATGAATAAAGGACTCGCGTTAGCTACAGGTGATTATGTGTTATTCTTAAATTCGGGCGATGAGCTTTATTCTCCGAATACTTTGGAGAAGGTCTTTGGCAATGAAGACAATGCGGATATCTATTATGGAGAAACAAAATTAGTCAATGAGGATCGGGAAATAATCGGTGACCGTAGGCATAAAACACCGGAGCACTTTGATTGGCAATCCTTTAAATACGGCATGAATGTTTGCCATCAGGCAATTTATATTAAGAGAAGCTTGACTTCTCCCTATGATCTACAATACAAATTAAGTTCAGATATCGACTGGGTAATTCGTGCGGCTAAGCAAGCTAAGAAAGTGGTCAATGTAAAGGACTATGTTGCAAAATACTTGGTAGGGGGCATGTCTCAACAAAGACATAAACAGAGTTTGAAAGAACGCTATGAAATCTTTAAGAAGTATTACGGATTTGTTCCGAACTTAATTAATCACGGTGTAATCGCTGTGCGTTTATTGTTACATCGCTTTAAGAATGGCAAAACAAGAGACTAATTTTTTAGACCCGAATATCTTGGTTGAGTTGGCCAATCTTAGAATGCCTTTCGGTAAATATAAAGGTTATCTATTGGTTCATCTCCCTGAACCTTATTTAGCTTGGTTCAAACAGAAGGGTTTTCCACCTGGGAAAATGGGAGTTTTATTGGAAACATTGTATGAAATAAAACTCAATGGACTTGAATATTTATTAACCCCACTGATCAAAAAGTGATGAAAGTCAATTTTTGATCGTTCAATTTTTTTATCTTTGCATCATAATTTTAAACATTAAACGCCGTTTGCAGCGGTATCAATGAATATATGGCAC
>JBEBTR010000122.1:0-9595 GCA_040393725.1 Sphingobacterium endophyticum
TTACTTCGGCTTCTTATTTATTGATAACTCTTATTCTCAAGTTACTTAAAAACAAAAAAATCCTTTAATCAACAATCTAGGATCTTATGTCTTATGTCTTATGTCTTATTTCTAATGTCTTCTTCCCTTAAAAACAACAAAATCCTTTAATCAACTATCTAGGCTCTTATGTCTTATGTCTTATGTCTATTCAGCCGCCTTCACACATCGGAATCCAACATTATTTGTCGGTGAATTAATTTCTCCTTTTCCACGACTTCCAGCTTTGTATCGTTCGCAGTATTGGTCATTACATAGGAATGAACCTCCCCGTTGTACTCGTTTTACTGCACCGGGTTCTTGTGGATCATAGGAATCCGATGGACCTGTAGGGTTTTCTTTGGGACTATTTTGGTAATAATCCGGTCTATAAAAATCTGAACACCATTCCCAAACATTCCCTTCCATATCGTATAATCCGTATGCATTGGCAGGAAATGACTTTACAGGGGATGTGGTCTCAAAACCATCTTCCTTTGTATTTTTTGAAGGGAATTCCCCTTGATAGATATTTGCTAACCATTTACCGTCTTCCAATTTTTCCGAACCCCAATAATAGGTTTCATTTTGGTGCTTCCCAGCTTTAGCAGCATATTCCCATTCAGCTTCCGTTGGCAATCTCTTACCGGCCCATTTCGCATAGGCTTCTGCATCCTCATAGGCCAATTGAGTAACAGGATGATTTTCCTTTCCTTTTATCGAGCTATTAGGGCCCTCAGGATGACGCCAATTAGCATCCGGCACATATTCCCACCATTGTAGATGATTTTGTAATCCCTGAACTTGTTGTGGCGCTTTAAATACTGCCGAACCTGGAACTAACAGGGCTGGATCTGCGCCAGGAAAATCCTTCGGATTCAATGGACGTTCCGCGACAGTTTTATAACCTGTAGCTTTTACAAAGGCTTCATATTGTGCATTCGTCACTTCGTGAACATCCATGTAAAAAGATTGAACTGTAACTTGATGTAAGGGTTGGGCATCTTGAAAACTTGTACTTCCCATTTCAAACGTCCCACCATTAATTTTTACCATTTCTGCTTGATCAATTCCAACCATACGTGTTGTAGAAGAATCTTGCTTTAAACTCGAAAATCGTGAAGGAATGGTCGCTGTATGGCAAACAGCTGCAGAATCAGGATACATGAGTTTATCTTGATTCTTAGCACCAGATTGACATGCTGCAAATAATACGAATGCTAAAGGTAAGGTTTTAATAAAGTTCATAGACTAAGGATTTGTATATCCTCTTACAAAGATAACAGAGTAATTTAAAAACGAAAATCGAGGAAAATTTGCACAGCAATTATAAAAACAAAAGCTGCCCTAAAAAAGGCAGCTTTCATGAAAATATGGGATTTTAACTATTGTACTTTTAATTGAACATCCTTTGCCGATACCTTAGGACGAATGGTTGTATTTCCACCGCCATTCAAAGTCATGTCATGTGGTTTATTTGTTTTCCAATTTCCTCTTGTAAAGTCAGGAATATCAACAGTTCTACTGTTTTTTGCTACTGAATCAACACTTAATGGAACGATTGAACTCCAAGCTGCACCATCATAAACTGTTTGATCTAATGGTAAACCATTACGTAAACAGTCTATTAATCTCCAGTCCATCATAAAGTCCATACCACCGTGACCCCCTACTTCTTTCGCTTGTTCACCAATGAATTTCACCAATTCAGGAGTATATTGATCATATAATTTTTTCAGCTCTTCAGGCTTTACGAAACTATGGCCGAAGGCAATTCCTTCAACTGGATATTTCTGTGCAAATCCCTTAGTTCCACTTAATAAGTGAATACGAGAATAAGGACGTGGAGAAGTTACATCATGCTGAACCATGATGGTTTTACCTTTTTCTGTCTTGATCAAGGTTGTATCCATGTTTCCTCTGTAGCGTTTACCTACGAATTCCTGGAAAAAGCTATCTTTTCCTGCTAATTCTTTTGCTTTATCAGCCATCATAAAATCATTCGACTGCATAGCAACCAAGTGATTCATTTTATCTCCACAGTTGATATTCAAACATTGTGCAATTGGACCAATTCCATGTGTTGGATATAGGTTTCCATTCATTTTAATGTTTTCACGCAATCTCCACATATTGTCATATCCCTTTTTGTTAAAGTTCAAATCCAATAAGTCATGAATGTATGCACCTTCTGCATGTACTAATTCTCCAAATAATCCTTGACGAACCATATTTAATGTTAGCATTTCAAAGAAATCATAACAACAGTTCTCAAGCATCATACAGTGCTTTTTAGTGGCTTCTGAGGTCTTAACAACTTCCCAAATCTCAGAGATTGTTAATCCGATAGGAACTTCAGTTGCAGCATGCGCACCTGACTTCATTGCCTCGATCGCCATTGGAGCATGGTATTCCCATGGTGTACAGATATAAACTAAATCTAATTCTTCGTTTTTCAACATGGTTTTCCAACCATCTTCACCTGAAAAGGACTTTGCCTCTTTTAAGCCTTTTCCTGTTAAAATAGTTTGTGCTTTGGCAACACGGTCTGGATGTTTATCACATAATGCAACAATTTCTGCACCCTCAATATAAGAGATACGATCCACTGCACCTGGACCACGCATACCTAGACCAATGATAGCTACCTTAATTTTATCTATTTTTGGCGCTGCAAATCCAGACATATTAAAGTTAGTAGATGCAAAAACCTCGTTTTGCAAAGACGGTAATGCTATCGCAACACTGGACAACAAACCAGCCTTTTTCAAAAAATCTCTACGTGAGTTATTCATAGTATAAATTTATTATCAAACTAATGTACAAAATTAAGGGGGACATGGTCCCCCTATAAATCACCTATTTTAAAACAAACTAAACAGTCAAATTTTGATTTATCACAAATTAACGAACGGTATAATTTGGTTGAGGGGCTTGATTATCAAACCACTAATACAATTATAATATGATTTTTGATAAAACAAAAACTATTTAGGCACGCAAACGTTTGCCCAATTTGCACAACCGTTTGCTTTCTGTCAAATTCTTGAGACAAATCCTTATAAATTGATATTTCCTATCATTTCCTTCAGCTCCAACTCTGACAACTTGGCTTGTAACCGTGAAGAATTGAACCTTGAAACCGCATTTATAAAATTTTCCTGCGCATCGCGGAACTCTACTGCTGATATTGTCCCTATTTTATACTTCTCTAATGTAATATTCAAGTTCTGCCTTGCAATATCCGCATTATTTTCCTCAAGCCTCGCCAATGAAAGGTTCGTCTGATAGGATTGGAATGCTGTCGACATCGCTGTTTTTATCAATAGTTGCTGCTGATCTATCATTAAATTAGAATTATCTAACTGGATTTTAGCGACTCGTTCATTCCGTCTTTGATTAAATCCGTCAAATAGATTGATCGAAGCAGTGACACCATAGTTTAGCCCTCGAGAATTTGAACTAGATACGAATCCTAAACTTGACTCCGAGGATGAAAAATTATAGCCCGTGTTCAGTCTGACTACCGGATATCGGTTCCCCTTGATTCTTTTAATCTCTAATTCTGCCATTCTTCTATTGATAGCAATGATTTGTAAATCGGGATTATATTGCTTAGCCTTATCTAATAGTTCATCATAAATTAATGAATCATCATACTCAACCTCACGCTCTACATCAAACTCAATATCCAATGCGCGTGCCATCAAGCTGTTCAAATTTATCTTTAGGTTCTTTACCACATTGGCTTGTCTCAGCCTACTTGATTCATCCTCATTTAAATTAACTTGAACATTTAAAACCTCTAAGCGCGAGGCCTTCCCAATCATAAATCGATTTTCCGCCGTACGAAGACGCTCCATGGAAATATTAATACTTGAATCAATAGCATTGAGCAAATTCTGTTGTTCAACAATCGTATAGTAGGTTGAAATAACATCAGAAACTTTGGCTAGGATAGTTCGTTTTAATTCATATTCACCTTGTTTCTGTAACTCTTTCAACTGCTCATATCTTGAGAACATTGCAAACCCATCAAAAACCGTCCAACCAATACTTACTCCATAACTCATATTATTATTTTTCGCATTGGACAAGGACCGCTCATCCCCGTTGGCTTGAACCTGTGAGGAATTCATCACACTATTATTTTGCGAAAAATTACCAGTTACATTTGGAAGCATTCCAGCATTCCCGTATGTTGTATTCTCCTGTGCTATTTTGAGATCATTTTGAGAGAGCTTGATTTCAAAATTATTCTCTAATGCAATCTGAACAGCATCTTTAGGTGTTAACAAGCCCTGCGCTTTTAGCATAAAACTAGCGCATTGCATCAAAAGGAAAATTGCAACTAGTCTCTTCATTTTATTGTTCAATTTCTTCAAGCTTTTTTATTTCTTCTAATTCCGGGTGTAGATTCTTCTTCCTTGACATCATCAGATAGAATGCAGGGATAACAAATAAAGTTAGAATCAACGCAAAAATAGTTCCCCCTACAATAACTACTCCCATACCAATTCTACTTGTAGAGGCAGCTCCTAAGGATAATGCAATGGGTAGTGCTCCAAGTGCGATTGCTAATGAAGTCATCAAAATTGGTCGTAGTCTAGCTTCAGATGCTGTCACAACAGCATCGTACTTATTATATCCTTCTTCCCTTAATTGATTTGCAAACTCAACAATTAATATCCCATTCTTGGTTACCAAACCAATCAGCATAATGGTTCCAATTTGAGAGAAAATATTCCAAGTTTGTCCAAATAACCATAGAGAAAACATTGCTCCTGCAACTGCCATTGGAACGGTGATAATGATTATAATGGGATCAATAAAACTTTCAAACTGGGCAGCTAAAATCAAGAAAATTAATAATACTGCAAGTCCAAACGCAAACATAGTATTCGATCCACTTTCCACAAAATCCCTTGATTCCCCGCCTAAATCGGTCGTAAAGGTTTCGTCCAATACCTTGGCCTTAACACGTTCCATTGCCTCGATACCTTCACCCATACTTTTCCCAGGTGCTAATCCCGCGGAAACTGTGGCTGCCATATATCGATTGTTATGGAATAATTGTGGTGGACTACTACGCTCTTCAATTTCAACAATATTATCCAATTGGATCAATTGCCCTTGATTGTTCTTAACAAAAATGGATGCCAAATCCATTGGGGTCGACCGATCTTTCCGATCAAATTGACCCATAACCTGGTACTGCTTGCCATTCATCATAAAATAACCAAAGCGCTGCCCAGATAAAGACATCTGAAGAACTTGGGCTACATCCAATACGGATACACCTAAGGATTGTGCCTTTTCTCTATCAATGCTGACATAAACCTCAGGCTTATTGAATTTCAAATTGACATCCGTTATGGAAAATGTATTGTCATTGGAAAGCTCATCCATAAATTCTGGAATCTTTTCCTCTAATTTCTGAAAATTCGGAGCTTGAATAATGTATTGAATAGGTAGACCTCCTCTCCTATTAACCGATATTGTCGGCTGTTGTGAAACAGATACCCGACCTTCTGAATATCCACTAGTCAACCTTGACAGGTCGTCCGCAATTTCCTGCTGAGTTCTTTCGCGCTCATCCGGTTGAACCAATCCCAATCGTACAAAGCCTGAGTTGGAAGAGGCCGATCCGAATCCTGGAGATGTTATGACTAAACTTACCTTTTTCTCAGGAACGGAATCATTAATTAACATAGTAAGATCGGTCATAAAACGATCCATATAATCATAGGATACACCTTCAGGAGCCGTAGCTCTCAAACTGATATAACTACGGTCATCGTATGGAGCAGTTTCTTTAGGTAATAATTGGTAAAAGACATAAATTAATGCAAAACATCCTAATACAGTTGCAAAACTAAGCCACTTAACCTTTAAAAATCCCTTTAATGAATCTGCATATTCTGAGTTCATTTTCTCAAAATATCGCTCTGTGCGCATATAAAACTTGGATTTCTTCTGTTCACCCCCTTTCATTAGATAGGCATTTAACATGGGGGTGAGGGTTAGTGACACAAATGCTGAAATTAATACAGCAGCACCAATAACAACCCCGAACTCTCGGAAAAGCCGCCCCACAAATCCTTCTAAAAATATGACAGGAAGAAAAACAGCAGCAAGCGTTACAGAAATTGAAATTACTGCGAAAAATATCTCATTGGAACCTTTGATTGCGGCCTGTATAGGTGGCATCCCCTCCTCTACTTTTTTAAAGATATTCTCCGTTACCACAATTCCATCATCCACAACTAAACCCGTCGCTAATACAATCGCCAATAAGGTTAATACATTAATTGAAAAACCGCATAGGTACATGATAAAAAATGTCGCTATCAGGGATACCGGAATATCAATCAATGGACGGAAAGCGATTGACCAATTTCTGAAGAAAATATAGATAATGATGACAACCAAAACTATTGCAATCAATAGTGTTTCAACAACCTCTAATACCGCTCTTTTAACAAATAACGTATTATCTATGGCTATATTTAGTTCAAACCCTTCTGGTAATTCATTCTGAAGTCTATCGTATTCTTTATAAAATTGATCTGCAATATCAAGATAATTGGTTCCTGGTTGTGGAATAATCGCCAAACTAACCATTGGAAAACCCGAATCTGACATTTTTGTTTCGAAGTTCTCCGCTTCTAAAGCTGCTTTTCCGACGTCGGAAAAACGAATGGTCCTATTATTATCCGAACGAATAATAATATTATTGAATTCTTCCTCACTGGCGAGATTTCCGATGGTTTTTATGGCCAATTCAGTATTAGCGCCGGTCAACTTTCCGGATGGCAATTCTACGTTTTGTGTTGTCAATGCGGATCGGACATCTAAGACAGTTAATCCATATGATGCTAGTTTTACAGGGTCTATCCATAATCGCATAGCATATTTTTTCTGACCCCAAATCTGAACTGAACTTACTCCTGAAATAGTCTGCAACCTTTGCGCAATAACATTCTCAGCATAATCTGACAGCTCCAGCACATTCTTTGTCGAGCTCTGCATCGTCATCGTGATGATAGGTTCTGAGTCAGCGTCAGATTTTGATACTACGGGTGGCGCATCGATATCTTGAGGTAAGCTACGCAATGCTTGTGAAACTTTATCCCGAACATCATTCGCCGCTTCTTCTAAGTTTTTTCCTAAATTAAACTCAATGGTGATATTACTTGATCCCTGATTTGATGAGGATGAAATATTTCGTATCCCATCGATGGAATTGATGGATTTTTCCAAAGGTTCTGTAATCTGAGATTCGATGATATCTGCATTAGCCCCCGCATAATTTGTACGAACCGATATTTGTGCCGGATCTATCGATGGAAACTCCCTAATCCCCAAAAAGGTATATCCAATGATTCCAAATAAAATCAAGAGCAGATTCATTACTATCGTAAGAACCGGTCTTTTAATACTTAAGGTAGATAAACTCATAGGCTTCGGATTATTGAAGGGTGACTTGAACCGCCGAACCGTTTCTTAAAGACATAACTCCGGAAGTTAACACCGTATCTCCTGCTTGTATCCCAGATGTAATTAAGACGTCCTCATCTGTCCTAGCTCCCGTTTCAACCATTACCTCATTCGCCTTTCCATTTTTCATCACAAAAATTTTCTTTCCATTTTGCACAGGTATTAATGACTCGGCTGGAACAAGCAATCCATTATCTAACGTTTCTAATGGAAAAATAATATTGGCAAATGTTCCTGGAATGATGTGATCAGAAGGATTGGATGTAACGGCTTTCACTAATAACGTTCTTGTATTTGCTTCCACTGCAGGCTCCGTAGCGTATATTTTGGCACTATATTCCCCTTCAACTCCTTGTACGGTAAATTTGATTAAATTGTTGAGCCTAACCTTATTTGCATATTTTTCAGGAATAGAGAACGATACTTTTAATCGATTCGTATTTACTAATTGAGCAATAATCGTAGCAGGAGTGACATAGCTGCCTTTAGAAATATTACGAAGACCGATCCTACCAGAAAATGGCGCCTTAATTACAGTTTTACTAAGTTGGGCCTTAATTAATTGAATTTGCGATTGTGCTGTACGAAAATCAGCACTTGCAATATCATATTCTTCTTGAGAGATGGCCTCCTTTTCAAGAAGAAGCTTTGCTCTTCTTTCATTCTCTGCTGCTAAATTATTCCTTGTCTGCGCTTGGGCCAATTGAGCTTGCAACTCAGCATCATTAATTCTTAATAAGGGCTGACCCTGACCTACACGGCCTCCTTCCGAAAAATTGATAGATTCAACAATACCGGAAATTTCAGAATGTAATTCAATCTGTTCATCTGCTTCAATAGCGCCCGAAAGCGAAAGGAAATCTGAAAATGGTTGTCCTTGAACAACTTTGCCATAAACCTTCATAGCAGATCGAGCTCCCCTTGGACCATTTTGCTTTGCAGAATTCTCCTTATTAGTGCTAATCCGATAGAATACCATACCAGCAATAACAAAGACTACAATTAATAAAATTATGATTGATTTTCTCTTCATTTTCAGGCAGCTAAATAGCGTAATTTATTTACGTATAATTATCCTGAAAAATAGGAAAAAAAGGCATAGGATAGTGTAATAATGTTATTATACTACTCCTACAAAGGTTTAGCTATAAGTAATTAATTGGAAAACTTAACTTGATTGCTGATATTAAGTTTGATTAGAATCTTTTTGATTAATTCCTGAAGTTTTTCAATACTGATTTTGATCAGGCTTGCAATTTTAGCATAACTCAAACCATTTAAAAGTTGATGTACAATCAATAATTCCCTTTCAGAGAGTTTACGTCTATCTTGGGGAGGTTTCTGAAGGCCGAAAAACAATGACTTAACTAATTCGGGGCATGCATAAGATTTTCCAGCCAAGACATCTCTAATAATTCGTACAAGGTCGCCCGTATTTGTTCCTTTTTTAACAAAGGCGTACGCACCCGCAAGAATACTATTTCGAATTATGGATTGATTGGTAACATCGGATAACATGATAATATGAACATTAGGATACAATGCTTTAATAATTGGTATTCCTGAAATACCATCTATTCCAGGCATCATAATGTCTAATAAAATAACCGAAGGAACTTCTGATTGACTAACTTTAGTTTCCATATCGGCAATTGATTCTGCCTCCAAGACAAAATCAAACCGTACAGAATCCACATTCATTAACTGAAGTTTGGTCAAATTCCGACAAAAGATACTATCATCGATAATACCTAACTTTATTGTTCGCATATACTATTATCTTAAATTCACTAGATTGATTTAGGATCAATCGTATGGCTGTTCGCCTATATTATAAATATACAATATGTAATGATAAACAGAAAACAACTATAAACAAAATTATAATTTTTATTTATAAATTAATTATTTTATAAACACACAAGTCAAAACTATTCCTAAGGATAAAATTAAAAAATTAGTGAAACTATACATTAAAACATAGTTTACAGCACTCAAAAATATGATTATTTACTATGTTCCTAGTTAATTAATAAAACATTTGGTGAATTACAATAAAAATTGAATTGTAACAAAG
>JBEBTR010000123.1:0-9572 GCA_040393725.1 Sphingobacterium endophyticum
GCTTATTATTTTCCCATTTTTCCATTCCATATCAATTGAGATATTTCCTTTTGCTCTTAATCCTTTGACCTTTCCATATATTTTCCAATCCTGCGGGATAGCGGGAAGAAGTTCAATGTTGTCTGGATTATTCTGCACTAACATTTCAGCGATTGCTGCTGCGCCGCCAAAATTTCCATCAATTTGGAATGGGGGTCCTGCAGTAAACATGTTGGGATAGGTGCCGCCACCAGCACCATAATTGATATGAGTATCTTTGCGTGGAGTTAACAATTGCCTGAATAATTTATAGGCTCT
Source organism: Sphingobacterium endophyticum (assembly GCA_040393725.1). GTDB lineage: Bacteria > Bacteroidota > Bacteroidia > Sphingobacteriales > Sphingobacteriaceae > Sphingobacterium > Sphingobacterium endophyticum_A. The sequence goes on from JBEBTR010000123.1 coordinate 298, forward strand.
CTCTGAATCATGTAATTTAGCCCAAAATATCATTTTGTAAGCAATTGCCCAGCTTGGGCCATCATCTCCACGAACATTTAAAGTCTTTTTAGATGCTTCAGCTATTTCTGGAGTTCCCATAACGCTAATTAGATTCGCAGGATATAGGCCATATAAATGGGAAATATGCCTATGTTGAGGGTCAACTTCTTTATATTCCTCTAACCATTCTAAAACTCTTCCATCAGATCCAATCTGAGCAATAGGAGGTAAGTTCTTGATTTTGTTGGATAAGGTATCTGCAAATGAATCTTCTAAATCTAATATTTTATTTGCAAAGATTACATTCCCAAATAATTCTCTAATTATTTGATTATCCATAGTTGGCCCCATACTAACATTAGCATGTGTTCCATTTGGAAGGTAAAATGCATTTTCCGGAGATACGGATGGACTAGTTAGCAACCATTTCTTTTTTGGGTGCATAAATAATGATGAATTGTAGAATTGAGCAGCACCTTTCAATATCGGATAAATTCTTTTAAGGTATTCAATATCTTGCGTATACTCATAATGTGACCATAAGTTATTGCATAGCCAACCTGATCCAGCATTTGCAATACCCCAAGACGCTGCTTCTCCTGGTTCTGTAAATCCCCATATATTGGTAATGACATGAGCTACCCAACCTGGTGCATTATAGTAAGCTTTTGCTGTTTTTGATCCAGGAATCTGAAGACCTTCAACCAAGTCTACTAAAGGAAGTTCTAGTTCACTTAAGTTTGCTGCTCCTAAATGCCAATGGTTCATCTGCACATTTACATCCAAGTGGTAATCTCCATTCCATGGAGTCTGAATCTGATTTGCCCAGAGCCCTTGAAGATTTGGCGGTAATAGTCCGATTCTAGTACTTGAAATACTTAAATATCGGCCAAATTGAAAAAATAAGCTTGCTAAACCAGGGTCTAGCCCAGGATCCTGCTGAAACTTTTCCAACCTAATATCTGTTGGTACTTTATGATTATTCTGGTTTCCAATTTGTAAATCCAATCTACCAAACAATGATCTATAATTTTTAATATGATTCCCTATTTCTTTATTCCAATTAGATTGAATTGCATTAGTTAACTCTTCTTTACTTGTCTTTAAGTAATCAGCATCCTTAAAATTAGTGCCTGTTGTAAGATATATGTTAACCTCGCTTGCATTTAAAATCTTGATACTATTTTCTGTATATTCAATCTTTCCATCCTTTGTATTAACGGCCAACCTACTGATAAACTTCATTCCTTTCCCATCTATTCCGTTTTCTAATTGGCCTTCCATAATGAGGACATTGTTTTCCAAACTGATATGTGCTTTTTCTTCTCTAGTTAAGGTCAGTTCCAAAGAAATACTCTTTTTTTTACTGGCACTCAGCTTAATAAATCCAGCATCATGATGAAATGAGGTGAAATATTCTCTTTTATAGGTTATATTTCCTTTTGTAAATTGAACTTTAGAGATAGCATTGTTTAAATCTAATTCTCTTCTATATTCGCTTATTTTCTGATTTGAACCATAAAACTGCTTGATTAACAAATTGCCCATGGTCTGATAACAACCCCATTGAGGCCCACCAGAACCTGGGCCCTTACAAATAAAATGTTGATTGATTAGCTCTTGAGCAATTTCATTTTTTCCCTCCAATATTAATTTTCGGATCTCTCCAAGGTATTTGTTGGCTTCATAATTATTGGCATCTTGAACTGATCCTGACCATAAGGTAATGTCATTCAATGTTATTTCATCCAAATCTACTCCAGAGGAAGGCATCATACCTATTTTTCCATTTCCCAAAGGAATATGCTCCTCCCATTGTTTTGCAGCAGATTGATACCACAATATCAAGTTAGGATCCTTTGCAATAGAAGCAATCGGAGAAAAAATAAACAGAATAATAAAATAAGGTAGTGTGAACTTCATGATTTGCATTTTACCAATTTAATATAGGTTCTTCATAGCCAATATCTGGAATTTGAATATGGTAAACTCCAGCTATTTTATTGGGATTTTTTTCATCCCGATTCGAAGTCGTAATAAATAATTCATTCATCTGCGGGCCGCCAAAAGTACATGAAGTAGGGTTGATAGCAGGAACAGATATACTTTCAATGATTTGGCCACTATTCAAATCAAATACTAGGATCTGACTTCCACCCCAATTTGCAATGTATAATTTTCTGCTTTTGGATATACACATTCCATCAAGTGATCCAGGTCCATCAAACTGAAAAATAATCTTTTCATCGATAAACGAATTGTCATTATGTTGAAATTTCCTCACAGAGTTTACCTTGGAATCAATAAAATAAACAGAATTACCTTCGAATACAATCCCATTTGGAATTGTTACTGATTCTAAAATTGGATTAGCTCCATATTCTGAAATTTCATATAAACACGCATCAGGCAATAGGGGAGCGTTGTCACCATTATTTAGATTGTTCATACTTCCTAATAGCCAAGTACCCCAAGGTGTTACCGCACCATCGTTGAACCTGAAATTTTCCGATTTCTCAGGTTGAATAATGAAAGTTTTCTTTCCAGTGCTAACATCAAATCTATATATACCACTTTCTAAAGCTATTAGAAGATTGTTTATATTTCCTGTCAAAGCAACGCAACTTATAAATTCATCAAAATACAAAATGTCCGTTTTATTCTTTTCATAATGATGACAGAACAATGATTTGCCCAATATATCAACAAAATATAAAATACTAACCCTGGGATCCCAGATCGGTCCTTCTCCTAGATAAAGGGATTTATCATACAATATTTTCAGTTCCATGAATAATAATTTAGTTAATTGCTTTTAATTGAAGTACCACACTTCTTCTTCCATTATACAGCATTGGGTTCAAACCTATTTTCATTAAGAAATCTCCAGAGAGAATTAGATTCTCATAGATTGGATTTCTTAATTCCTTAATAAAAATTTCACCAACTTGGTAATTTTTGTCAGGATCTAGGCCAAACCATTTAATTGGGTTAGGAGTATTTGATACTTGACTATATTTTGTTAAATAGTTAAACATGACTGCCTGTGATTTATCTTTTGAGATATAAGCTATACTGGCATGGTTATGTTCCCTTGGATTAGCGAGTCGATATTGATCACCATGCCATACAATATCCTTTATCAAATTATATTCTTGGACAGCAGACTTTGCGTAATTAACTTCTTTTTGATTTAATTCTTCAAGATTTAAATCAAAACCCATTTTACCCATAGCAGCAACATCAATTTTAAATTTTAAATCTTGTTTTCCTACGGTTGTTACATGATTTGCTGATCCTATGGCAGGAAAAAATAGGGAGTTTTCATACTGCATAAATATTCTGTCCAAAGGGTCTGTATTATCACTGGGCCAATATTCCGTAAAATAAGGCAAGGCACCATAGTCTATACGTCCTCCACCGCCAGAGCACAACATCATTGGTAAATCAGGATATTTTGCCCTAAATCGATCTAATACCTTGTAGAGTCCTTTTGTATATTCTACATAAAAGTTGCCTTGATGATTCAAAGTTTGTGAATGGGCATTGTAGATTACAGCATTACAATCCCATTTGATATAGGCTAGTCCTGGGTTTTTGGAAAGTAAATTGTCCAAAATTGAATAAACATATTCTTGAACTTCAGGATTAGTTAAATCTAATATTAATTGATTCCTAAAATAATATTCATCTCGATTTGGTTGTTTTACAACCCATTTTGGATGTTTTTCATAGAGTTCACTCTTGGGACTCACCATCTCTGGCTCAACCCAAATACCAAATTTAACACCTATATCCTTAGCCTCTTTCACAATTGAAATGATGCCGTTTGGTAATTTCAACTTGTTCTCTTCCCAGTCTCCAAGTGCAGAAGTGTCTGCATTTCGAGGATATTTATTTCCAAACCATCCATCATCTAACAAAAAGAGATCAACTCCTAATTCCTTCGTATTCTCCAATAATTCATGAATCTTCTTTTCATCAAAATTGAAATAGGTACTTTCCCAATTATTTAATAGGGTATATCTTTCCCCCATACCATTAACTATTTTATATTTCCTAGCCCAGTTATGATAATTGCGACTTGCATCTCCTAATCCATTGTAGGATATAGTATATGAGAATTTAGGTGTTACAAAATTTTCATTTGGTTTTAAAAAGTACTCCGAAGCATAATTGTTTATTCCTGCAATTATTCTAAGGTTTTGTTGAGGATCTTTTTCAAATTCGACCTTGAAGTTTCCACTATAATCTAATCCCCCCAAAAGTACCGTTCCCTTGTTTTCTTCAATTTCGTTATTCAATCCTAGAGCAAAATATGATGACTGAAATAAATTGGTCCTTGTACCTAATTTACTGTCCAATACCTTTATTCCGTGGGTAAGTTTTTCATTTGAAGGTTGCATTTCTTGAAACCAGTCACCATGAAAGCTTCTTAAATAAAATTGAGGACTTTTTAAGCTTAAATTAGCAGAGGCAAATTTACTCAATTTGACATCTTTTTTTTCTTTATGACGGATAACTGACCATTGTTCAATCAAATTTTCTTCTATGTTTATTAAAAAATGTAAATCGACTTCAAATGGATAAATTTGGTCTTTTAACTTTATAATTGTCTCCTTTTGATTGGCATTGATCTGTTTTGTTTCATGAGCTTGATACTTCAAATCAAGGGATTGATTGCCATCTGAATGAATAACACTTATTGCGGGTTCTAAAAGGTTTCGTGTTCCTGAAGCTGTAAAAGCTGATTGGTACATATTCGTATAATCATGGCCTTGATTATATTGTTTGCTCATTGCCTTATATTCAGATGGATTACCTAATTTATTCCCAAAATAAATCATATTCACATCTTTATTTTCTTCAATACTCAGAACCAATGCTGTATTCTTCATTTCAAGAATAATCTCTTGCATTGTTTGAAGTTCCAATTGTTTCTGTTGACAAAATGAAGAAGCGCCAATGATAATTAGAATGAAGCTTAAAGTTAATTTTCTCATGTGGTTCTTAAGTTGATTGAATAAAATGAATTAGTAATTCTCAAATTCATAAGTAATATTATGAATATATTGATCTCCAGGCTTCAGTACTACTGAAGGGAAAATATCAATGTTCGGACTGTTTGGAGCATAATGAGGCTCACAGCAGATTCCTGAACTTGGTATTAAGCCTCCCTCTAAAAATTTTCCAAAATACACTTGTAAACTCGGATAGTCTGAACTAATTTTTAATTTTCTTCCTGTGTGTAAATCTGTCAATATTGCCTGTTCCTTAAATTGATGATCAGGTTGAAATATATAGTTTGCATTAATTATCTGCTCTTTTTTTTCTGCAACCTTAGCCCCTTTACTCAAATCATAAACTTCTCTATGAACAGGTTTATCAAATGGCATAATCGGAATATGGTTTTCATCCATTGGACTGTATCGATCTGTCAATATTTGGATAAAATGAGTATCTATGCTATTTCTATTGTCCGATAGATTGAAATAACTGTGATTGGTTAAGTTTAAAATTGTTTCACGGTCCGTATTTGCAAGATAGGTTATTTTTAAAGTTTTGTAGTCGTCTAATTCATAAATTACATGAATTTTAATATTTCCAGGGTAACCCTCTTCTCCATCCTTACTTAAATAAGAAAATTCAATCCTTGTATCCGTTCGGTTTTCCAAGATCCACATTTTCTTATCTAATCCTTCAAAGCCACCATGCAAATGATTAATTCCATTTTCATTTTTGCTAAGCTGTACCTTTTCTTGTTTGATCTGAAATGAAGCCTCTGAAATTCGATTGGCATACCTTCCAATCGTACAACCTAAATAATTTTTATCATTCAAATAATCATTCAATTCAGGATAGTGCAGAACTGCCTCAATAAGCTCTCCCGTTGATGATGGAACCAAAATACTTATAATTCGGCATCCATAATCTAATACCTTTACTTGTGTATTTGACTTATTTTTTAATAGAAAGCTTTTCATTCATAAAAAAATATAGTTCTTTTGAAAATTTTGTTTATAATTTAGATAGACTTAAGATGAGGAGTTTATCCTTTAGTTTTTCAAATTTACTGACAATACACACTAAATATGATAGAGTTAATCTCCCTTTAGATGGATTATTTTCTTAAAATAGCAGTTGCCAATGGACACTAAAACAAAACTTGAAGGATTTGAAGGAGAAATTAGAATTGTAGTTCCTCCAATTATTATTAAGGATAATTCACATTCAAAGTTTTTTGATTTATTCTATCTTACGGATATAGGATATTATCCAAAAGCTAAAAATCATTTTTGCAAACGCCCATCAGGTTGTCCGGAACATATTTTAATTCATTGTGTAGCTGGAAAAGGTGTTTTATTGATTGATGAGGAAGTAATAAATTTGGAGGCAAATCAGTATGTTGTTATACCAGCAAACACTTCCCACCTTTATCATGCTGATGCATTGAATCCCTGGACTATTTATTGGATGCATTTTTCTGGTTCTCAAAGTAATTTGATTGTCGATGAATTAATGAAGAGGGTTTTGAGCAGTCAAAATGTGGTTTCTTTTAATGGAGTCTTAAGTGAAAACTTTAACAGGTTCTGTAAACTCTTGCTTAAGGGATATAGTCGGGAGATTTTAGATTATATATCTCTCAATCTTTCTCATTTCTTTAGTGGGTATCTTTATCCCAATTTGTTTGAAGGAAAAGAAAAAAATGACGAAGATGTCATTGAAAAATCCATCAATTATCTAAAAAGTCAACTTCATAATAAGATTGTCTTGGCAGATATTGCAAATTATGTGAACCTTTCTATATCTCATTTTAGCAAACTTTTTAAAAATAGAACAGGATATACTCCAATTGAATACCTAAATCATTTAAAGATTCAGAGAGCTTGTTATTTACTGCAATTTACTGATAGGCGGATTTCAGATATTTCTTTCGAATTGGGAGTAGAGGATCAATATTATTTCTCACGTTTATTTAAAGATCATATGGGAATATCACCTAGCCTTTATCGATCAAGCCTCAGTGAGTCATAAGAAAAAAATCCATTATTAACCTTTTATAGTACATTCCTAAAAAAAGAATTGCAGGTATCTTAGCTTATGTAAAACCAAATTTATGATAAGCAACAAACATAGAAAAGTATTTCTTTACAGCCTCATAGCATCATTGGGAGGATTGCTATTTGGATTTGATATCGCAATTTTTTCAGGTACAATCCCATTTATTACACCATTGTTTAATCTAAATCCATCTGAATTAGGTTGGATTGCAAGTAGTTTATATGTCGGATGTATGGTTGGTGCAATTTTGTTTGGAAAGATTACGGAGTTAATAGGAAGAAAAAAATCTCTCCTTCTAGTTTCCATTATTTTTATTATTTCCTCAATATTAATGGGAATCGCAAATACATCAAATCAACTTGTGTTTTGGAGAATAGTAGCAGGATTTAGTGTTGGAGGAGCATCTATATTATCACCTTTATATATCGCAGAAATTAGTCCTCTTCATATTCGAGGAAAAATGGTTTCGATCAATCAATTAGCAATTGTTATCGGAATTCTCTTAGCTTACATGACCAATTATTTTTTAGCCCATTTAGAAAGTAATTGGCGTCTGATGTTCATGAGTGGATGTCTACCTGCAGGATTGTTTATAAGTTTTGGATGGTTGTTGCCCGAGAGTCCTAAATGGCTGATTTATAAAGGTGAATCAAAAAAAGGATTGCAGTCATTGGTTAAGATTCTTGGACCAGAAGAAGCAATATTAGAACAACAAGATATTATTATAAGGAAAAAAGAACTTGAAAGTAATTCCAAGGTGACATGGGGGTCTGTTTTTTCAAATCAAAATTATTTTATTCTCATTATCATTGCTATTGTAATAGCCGTATTCCAACAAATTTCTGGAGCAAACGCTGTACTTTTTTATGCTCCAATAATTTTTGAAAAGGTTGGTATGAATGTCGAGAGCCAATTATTCATACAAATATTAATTGGTTCGGTTAATTTGATTTTTACGCTAGTAGCTATCCGACTTGTAGATCAAGTTGGAAGAAAGAGATTAATGCTTATCGGAGCCGCTGTGATGTCAATCCTTCTTTTTTTAATTGGATTTTCTTTCGAAGGTGCTTTAATTCCTCAAGCACTGTTAAGTTTGCTCGTATTGCTTTTTATTGGAACATATGCTGCAACCTTAGCACCAGTTACCTGGGTCATTATTTCTGAGATATTTCCATTCCAGATTCGAGAAAAAGGAATGGCGATTGCCTCAGCAATGCTTTGGATTGCTTGTTTTGGAATTACATATATATTTCCAGTTATGCTTGAAGAACTGAGTACATTTCAAACCTTTTTAACGTTTGCTATTCTTTGTGCTATATTTTTTGTATTCCTGTTCGTTGTGGTGAAGGAAACAAAACATAATAAACTTTAACCAAAAAATGATTTGTTTAATACTATGGAAGATTTTAAAGATAAAATCGTAATTGTAACTGGTGCGGGAAACGGTATAGGAAAAGGAATCTCAGAACAATTTGCAAGAAGAGGTGCTCAGGTTGTTCTAGCCACTTACCTAGATTCTGAAGGATTACAAGTTGAAAAGGAATTTATAGATAAAGGGCTTAAAGCCAAGTATATTCAAACCGATGTACGTAGTGAAGAGAGTATATCAAACATGGTCGATGAAACCTTCAATACATTTAAAAAGATAGATGTGTTAATTAATAACGCGGGTGTTACGATTTTCAAACCCATGGTAGAAGTGAGTTCAGAAGATTGGGATCTTGTAATAGATACGGATTTAAAAGGTGTTTTTTTCTGTTCAAAATATGTTGCCAAGAAAATGATCTCGAATAAAAATTCGGGGTCAATAATTAGCATCTCCTCAAATCATGCCTATCGTACATTACCAGATACAGAAATGTATGCCGCAGCAAAAGGCGCAGTCATCTCAATGAGTAGGAGTATGGCACACAGTTTAGGAAGATACGGTATTCGGGTGAATACTGTTTCTCCGGGTTTTACTGATACTCACCATTATCAAAAATGGCTTATGGCTAAAAATGATCCGGTTCAGGTGGAGAAAGATGTTTATGCTTTACATGCTACTGGCACCATTAGTTCCCCTGAAGACATTGCTAATCTTGTTTGTTTCTTGGCAAGCGATCAGGCAAGGAATATTACAGCATCAGATCATTTGATTGATGCGGGGCTAACAGCTAGATTGTATCATTCAGATAAATTCTAATATGAAA
>JBEBTR010000124.1:0-9555 GCA_040393725.1 Sphingobacterium endophyticum
ATTGGCTATGGCAATAATCTTTCCCATTGTGATTCCTCAATTTTTGAAAATAATTCAAATTGGCACTTCTCCACTTCGATTTGCAAATTAACATACCTTAATGATATTAGATACTTAAATGATGTTAAATTTGTTAATTTTGGTGTGAAACTAGTTCTACCAACTTAGGATGCTAAGATACGAAAAATAGATTTAGGTATTTACACCGAACGCTATTGCTTTTTACTTGTAACAACATACGATGAATTTAATTATCTCAGGCACAAACAGAAAACACTCCAACTCTATAAAAGTTGCAAAATTTTATCAAAAGGAATTGTCAAAAAGGGGCGAAGAATTTGATATTCTATCTCTTGAAGATCTACCTGAAAATATCATTGTAACTGACCTTTACGGAAGGAGAAGTGAAGCATTTGCCGAGATTCAACAAAAAGTTTCCGAAGCTAAAAAATTTGTATTCATTATCCCTGAATATAACGGCAGCTATCCAGGTGTATTGAAAATTTTTATTGACGCCTGCTCTTTTCCTGCTTCTTTCTTTCATAAAAAAGCCGCTCTAGTCGGTGTATCAACAGGAAAATATGGGAATATTCGAGGAGTGGATCATTTTACTGGAGTATGTAATTACATGCGTATGCATGTTCTCCCTCTTAAAATCCATATCCCTTTGATTCAAAATGAATTAAATAATGAACAGGAATTCCATGACCCCATTTCACTTAAATTCATCATGGAGCAAATAGAGGAAATTGTCAGATTCTAATTTCCGCCTTTCAAAACATTCCTTTTGTCAAAATTTCTTTATTAACTCGTATTCTTGGTGAGAATTTAGAATGATGTTGATTTTTATGTCTACATTTAAACTTGAGTTTAAATTAAAATCAATCTTTACTGCATGTCAATTAGATATATCACCTCCTTAGCAATTCTTCTTTCAATAGCATTTACTTCATGTAACCATGATAATTCGGATTCCAAGAAAACCCAGTCAGAAGGTTCTGATGTCTTTTTCAATGGAAAGGACTTATCTGGATGGCATATTTACAATCGTGGAAATGACGAATCGAAATGGAAAGTTGTCGATGGTGAATTGATTTGTGACCCCAAAGGAACAGGGCAATTTGGAGATATCATCAGCGATAAAGAATACGAAAATTTTGAATTGGAATTTGAATGGAAAGTTAAAAAAGGAGGTAACAGTGGCGTATTTATCAATGTCAAAGAAGACACAGCCTATGCAGCTACTTTTGCAACTGGATTAGAAATGCAATTATTGGACAATGCCAACGCTGAGCAAAGGCACAAAATAGATTCTACCCATTGGGCAGGATGTCTATATTCGGTAGAATGTATCGGCAGTAATTCTAAACCAAATCCTTACGGAGAATGGAACAAAGGAAAAATCAAACAAGACAACGGGCAGGTAACTTTTTGGCTAAATGATAAAATAACTTTTCAGGACAGCATCAATACGCCTGCTTTCAAACAAAAGATTGCAAATAGCAACATGAAAAATTACCCTGCTTTTGCTACATACCCTAAAGGTAAAATCGCATTTCAAAATCACACCGACTCAGTTGGCTTTAGGAATATCATCATCAAAGAACTCTAAAGATCCTCATTATTTATGCTAATTTTTCTCGTCGAGTCAACACTATTTCCTATAATTTAATAATTACTCTTTTTACGCTGTGAATTTTCTAAAACTTAAGGAAGTTGTTTAAAATTTATTGCCCAAATTGCTTGTTACTATTACTTTAATAGTATATTTGTTTATCACTAACTTTTTTTCAATTATGGTAATGAATGTTCCAAGTTCTATCCTTAGACCATTTAATTATTGCGCAAAATGAAGATTTCTGTTGCAATGTGCACCTATAATGGTGAGAAATACCTCAAGGATCAAATTGAAAGTATACTAAATCAATCATTGCCTGTCGATGAAATTATTGTATGCGACGATCGATCTTCAGACGGCACGAAGGATATTCTCGAATATTATAAATCAATTCATCCGAATTTATTTAATATATCATACAATCAAACTTCCTTAAAGACGGTTAAAAATTTTGAAAAAGCTATTCTCAAAACTTCTGGGGATATTATTTTTCTTTCTGACCAGGACGACATCTGGAAAATTGATAAGGTGAAAATTATATTGGATGTATTTTCAAAAAATGAAAATGCAAAAATGATCTTTACAGATGGCGATCTCATTGACGCCAGCAACAATTTATTGGATAATTCATTGTTTGAAAAATGGGATTTCCCAGAGGAAAAACAAAATCAATGGAAAAACAACAAATTTGCTGTTATTAATCTAATCAATTGGAATAATAAAATCACCGGAGCAACAGTGTGTTTCCGGAAAAGTTTAATTAACAAATTTGTCCCCATAAATCCTCCCTGTGATTTCTGGCATGATGCCTGGATTGGGATGCACGCCGCAAGGGAAAACGGACTCTTTATTTCTAATGAAAAGCTAATTCAATATCGCATTCACAGCGAGCAACAAGTCGGACTATCTAAAAAATCAAAAAATCCAGACAATGAACTGGATTGTGACATGTTAAAAAGACAATATTCCGAATACCTGCAAAAAGAGTTTTCAGATTATTTCCCCTATTTTGATCATGGAAAACGCTCTGTTTTTAGAAAAGTAAAGAACAAGATCGTGGAGTTCAAAAACCTCCTTCAGAACACAAAAAATTAATAATATAAAAGCATCAAGAGGTTGATGCTTTTTTTATATCATTCCTAATAGGCTCTCTTATATTCACTTTGTAAACCCGAAATAGTAAAAGTTTAATTGGATGTTCATTAACGGTCATTTTTTGTTCAATTACGAACACGTACCTGATAGATAATATCGCTTAACATATTGATTTTTATTACTTTAAGACATTGGTTTAATCTTTGTGACGCGTGTTTTAATCAGTAATCAATATTATGAATTCATTAAAATTAATATTAAGAAGGTGGAGGAACCGACCTATATTCTTCTGTTTAGGGGTTTTAGGATTAGGAGTTTCTTTCTCTGTTCTAATTTTGGTCCTTTCATACATTCAATTTGAATTGAATTTTGACAAATATATTCCCAAAAATGAAAATATTTATTTAGTCAGTAGAGAAAATAAGACGAATGCCTATTTAGATCACAGCAACTTAGGGAAAACATTGGAGCATGAAGTTCCTGGGATTAAAGCATCTGCAACCTTATGGATGGGTAAAAAAGGATACTACGCAGGTAATACAGAAATTTTCAATGAGAGCTACTTATCAGTTTCACAGGACTTTTTTAAAGTTTTTAATTGGCCATTAAAAGAAGGTAATTATCCAGTTGATTCAGATAAAAATGACATATTTATTTCTGAAGATGCTGCTATGAGACATTTTGGAAAAACTGATGTCGTTGGCATGCAGTTAAAATCAAAGGATGCACTGAACAATGAAGATATTTATACTGTTAAAGGAATCTTTAAAAATCTACCAAAAAATTCAAGTATAAAAGCTGATGTTATAATTAGTGACGATAAAACAACTCCAGATTTCAATGGAACAGAAACAGAATATAGAATATCTTATAACTGGCTATTAATAGATAATAATACAAGTCTAAATCAAATTGAAAAAAGGTTAAACAGTTATGGAGATAAAATAAGTAAACTAGAAAAGCAGAAATTTAAACTAGTAAACTTATCAGATTTACATTTTAGTGATGATAAATTGCTCCAAAAAGATTTTAATACAACATCCCCTAAAATATTGTATTTACTCATTGTTATTTCCCTGTTTATATTAATAATTGCATCCATTAACTATATTAATTTATCCATAGCAAAATCATCTAGTCAAATAAAAGAATTTGGTGTTCGTAAAACTTTTGGAGCATCTAAATTAAGCCTCATTAAACAATCTTTTTTCGAAACAAGCATTCATTTATTCGTTTCAATGTTAATTGCAATTTTTATTGCAGTATTAACTTTCCCATATTTTACAAAATATCTAAAAATTGAAATCAATATCGAACATCTGTTTGATGTCAAATCAATAGTTGTTCTAATTGGCATTTCCATTATTATCGTCATTTTATGTGGAATTTTTCCTGTGTGGCAGTTGCTAAATAAAAATGCAGAACAGCTATTAAGAAGGAATAAATTTAACCTGGATATTAATTTTAATATTAAGAATGCCTTGATCATTGTCCAATTCTGTATTTCAATATTCTTAATCATATTTTCCATTGGAATTCATAATCAAGTAAAGTTATTAACGAACAGGCCTTTGGGATTTGATAAAGAGCAATTGCTAATTTTGCCAAATGTTCAATTAAGGGAAAGTTATCAATCTTTTAAAAATGAACTCAAGAATATACCAGGGATTATTTCTGTAGCAGGATCATCAATGGGTATAGGGATAACAGAGGACAAAACTAAAATTGATAGTATAACCACCTCTCAAACAATTATTGCAGATTTCGATTTTATCCAAACATTAGGCATAAAATTATTGGAAGGAAAGAATTTTGATGCGAATAGTCAACATCACAGGGTGTACAATATGGAATATATGTTGTATGATCCTGAACATGAAGATGAATTTATAAGGAAGGCTAGAGCGAGACCAATTATCGTTTCCAAGAATTTAATTGATCATTATAACATAAAAGATCCTATCGGGAAGATCCACATAAACAGCAAAGGAAATCCTGTTGGAACAATAATAGGTGTTGTTGATGACTTTGAATTCGGATCTCAGCGAGATAAGAATTCCATAAAAGTGATTTTTGGAGATTTTAGCTTTTATTTCGGTGGATATGTTGTTTTAAAAATAGCAAACAATCAGATTTCAAATACTCTAAGCAGGGTTGAGAAGGTTTGGAAACAGAAAATCTCAGAAAAACAATTTGAATATTCATTTGTCGATGAAAGAATTGACAATTTATATAAGGAAGAGATGGGTTTAAGCTGGCTTATTACAGTATTAACTTTAATATCTATCATATTATCCATTGTTGGAGCAATAAGTTTATTGGCAATTACAATTCAGCAAAAAACAAAAGAAATTGGCATTCGAAAAGTATTAGGCGCTTCAATTTTAAGAATTTTCAGACTGTTATTACTTAATTCCCTTAAACCCATTTTTATAGCATTGATCATCGCTATTCCAATTTCTTGGTGGGCTATGAATTTGTGGTTGAATAATTTTGAATATAAGGTATCATTAAATTTTACAATATTCTTGATTTCTGGTTCTTTTATTATACTCTTAACCACGCTTTCAATGTTTATACAAGTCCTTAAAGCAGCAAGAGAAAACCCCATTAATAGCTTGAGAGATGAATAGCTCATTAATAGTTATTTGGTAAAACTTTTATAGATTGTAAGTAGAAGTTGGAGTTATTGACACGCCATTTAGTCTGAATGCTAAGAACTAGTTTAACTCCAAAAAAAGCATCAATTATTGATGCTTTTTTCGGTAGTGGAGGCTACTGGATCCGAACCTTGACCACTTCCGACTTTTAGTCGGAATGCTTTGAACATGCATATACGCTTTGTTTTCTACGCTTATTTGGACTTCTAACATCAACTCACCTCAAAGAAACAAAGCCACTCCTTATTATTAAATATTTATCAGGGAAACACGATTGCAGAAAGCAATTTATTTATTGCTTTACGGTTTACCGTATGTATCATAGATTATCTCGTTTTAACTTTGAAAGCATTAACTATTATTTGTCCCATAATTTTTTTTAATCTACGACTTTGACTAAGTCGAACACAAATTTTTTTTATGAAATTGTTTGTTTTCATTTTAACCCTTTGTTTGCATTCAATATTGTTAAGTGATTGTTTTGAAAATGATTCGACAAAATTTAATAAAAATAATTTTCACTGATACTTTGACAAAATTTAACTGTACTATACAAGGTTAACCAGAATTACAAAAAACTATCATAATTAATTAATAAATGGTATTATAAATATGTCTACTCATAACATTCATTCTGCACAAGCCCAATCAGCTGATATACAAGACAGAAACAATAGATTGGAACAAGCTTTTATTAATATTGAAGAAACTATCCGAAGAACCCAAGCTTGGCTTAGGAATGAAGAATTAAGACTCTTTATTAAAAGCGATTTCCTAAACTCCCAACAATCGGACACATTAATTAAACAAATTACCACACCCTTTGCTATTGTTTCATTAGGATGTTCGCCCGAAGGATTATTTAGTATAGTCTATAGCCTCGATTATAGAATAAAAGATTTAATTGGCGATTATTTTACTAATACACTATTAAGGAGAATATATGAATTTACAACAGGAGATTTAGAAGGGAAAATACACATTGGTTCTTTGAATTCTGATTGCTTCTCAACTATTTCAAAAATTATTGATATTTCCAACAATAATCCACACCACATTCTCAAAACAATAAAACATATTGATGAAATAACTCAATAAAGCACTTCTTTACAATTAAGTCTTTCCAACTTTGGAGGAAATTTATAACCTTATTAAATATAAAAAATGAGAACTTTTTTATTGTCTGCAGCATTACTGATTTGCATTAATTTTGGGTTTGCCCAATCAATCGTCTATGAGCCCATTGGCACACCAAAAATTAAAGATGGCAACTATAACTCAATTGTAAAATATCATAATTATGGAAACAATACAATTGCTACTTATGAGCTAGTTGTTACAGTCAAAGGCGAGCGAGTTATCGCCATTCATTTTCCAAATGAAGGAAGTTTACATGCTGGTCAAAACAATAGCAATTATGTTTATTCTGGAGGAAGCTTAAGTAAAGACATTAGTTATGACAATGGTATTCCTTTTATAAAATCAGCTAAAACGACGATTCAAATTCGATATAGTAATGGTGGTATTGTAGCGTTTACTGTATATTTAGAATAATAACCAGCTGCATTAAAACAGAGTGATTTGCCATTAATTCCTCCCGTAGACACATTTCTAAAGGGATTATCTTTTACACTTTAACAGGAGTAGAAAATGACAGCCCATTTCAATAAATTGTATTTCATCATGCTTATGATTTATTGAATACTGAAACCGCCATCAACAACCATGGTATGGCCAACCACAAAACTTGCGGCATCACTGCTCAACCAAATTACTGCATTAGCAATTTCTTCAGGTCTTCCCAAACGACCACTAGGAACAGTTTCCAACATCGCATCCAATACATCTTGTTGACCACCGTTAATCATTCCATCCAACATTGGTGTGTGAATGATACCCGGGCAAACTGTATTGATACGAATCCCTTGTTTAGCATATTCAATCGCTGCACTTTTGGTTAACCCAATTACGCCGTGTTTAGCTGCGTGATAAGTGCCTCTTTGATTACCCCCCAAAATACCACCAATGGAAGAACAGTTTACGATAGCACCTGAACCTTGTTTTCTCATTTGTTGTAGTTCATATTTCATGCTGCTCCATACACCTCCTAGATTTACACCTGTGACCCTGTCAAAATCTTCTCTTGTTTGGTCGGCGGCGCCTGCCAATTCGTTTTGGATACCCGCATTGTTAAATGCCGCATCTAAGCTTCCAAATGTTTCTACAGTTTTTTTTACCATTGCTTCAACTTGTGCGTCATCGGAAACATTACATACAATTGCAATTACATTATATCCTTCCGATTTTAATTGTGCTGCCGCTTTGGTCACTAAGTCTTCACTCAGATCAGCCAGTGCAACTGATGCCCCTGCTTCCGCAAATGCTCTTGCGGCCGCAAACCCTATACCTTGTGCTGCACCTGTTACAAGTGCAACTTTACCTTCCATTTGTTTCATATCTTTTGTCTTTAATATTATTGTGTATGCCTTTTAGTTCAACAATTATATCACTATACAAATATCGAAAGACGATAGTTGTCATTATTTATACAGAATACGGTTTGATTTACCAGTTTTACGGATTAAGTCTTTATGCTTAGAAAAATGAGCAGACTTCGTTAAATTAGATTAACAAATGTTCAGGTTATGAAAGCAATACAGCGATTTGATAGTGTTAAAGATTATAATGACTCCATAAAAGTAGACACCCTTCATCCACAAGTGAGTGTGGTTAAGTTTGATGGAGTTCCAATTGTACTTAACTCTAAAACACAGTATGGGGTGTATGCCATCTTTTTAAAAGATATTAAGTGTGGTGATCTAACTTATGGCTGTCAAGCTTATGATTATGAAGATGGAACTTTAGTATTTATTTCTCCAGGGCAGGTATATAGTGTAGATAGTGGTGGAAAGGAAATCAAACCCACTGGCTATGCGCTCGTATTTCATCCCGACTTTATAAAGGGTACTACATTAGGTAAAACAATCAAAGACTACAATTTTTTCTCATACGAAGTTAATGAAGCGCTACATCTCTCAAAAAAGGAAAGAAATACGATTGTAGGTTGCCTGAGAAAAATTGAAGAAGAAATTGATCAAAATATGGATAAGCACAGTAGAACTCTCATTGTCTCTAATATAGAGCTACTTCTCAATTACTGCATGCGTTTCTATGATAGGCAGTTTTTGACCAGAGGTAATGTGAACAAAGACATTCTGGTACGCTTTGAAAACCTTTTGGCAGATTATTTCAGTTCAGATAAAGCAAAAACCTTAGGTTTACCAAGTGTAACTTGGTGCGCGGAACAATTACATTTATCTGCTAATTACTTCGGAGATTTAATCAAGAAAGAAACCGGCAGCAGAGCATTAGATTATATACAGCACAAATTGATAGATGAGGCAAAATCTAGAATTTTTGACAACAACAAAACGATAAATGAAGTTGCCTATGAGCTTGGATTTAAATATCAGCAACATTTTACCCGACTTTTTAAGCAAAAGACTGGTATCACGCCTATTGAATTTCGGTCGCTTAATTAAAGTTAAACTTATAAAGTTTGAAAATTTTCTGCAACGGAGCCCAAACCGAACAAACCTCGAACCATTTCTTATTCTTCTCTAGACTACTATTAGGAGTCTCGGAGTATTATAAATAAGTGTCTTCAGCTGAAATCACAGCAAAGCTCCAAACCAGCTGACCTTCTAAAACATCAAAAACCAAAAAAGCATCAATCTCTTGATGCTTTTCTTTCAGTAGTGGAGGCTACTGGATTCGAACCTTGACCACTTCCGACTTTTAGTCGGAATGCTCTGAACCAGCTGAGCTAATCAACTTCTCCAATAAGGTTTTGCTTTTCCAATTCTTGATCTGTCGCTCCCTTTTCATGGCCTCTAACTTATCTTTATAAAATTCTTTGTACACAAGTTCCCAATCATTTGCCCTATTAGTAAACCCCTTACTCTTTGAATTATGTCTACGTAACCTATCAGAAATGTTCTTTGTGAATCCAATATAATATTGGTCTAATTGAGCGGAATATAATATGTATACAAAATACATAAGATCAATATATGCAAAAAAGCACCAATTCCTTGATGCTTTTCTTTCGGTAGTGGAGGCTACTAGATTCGAACCAGTGACCACTTCCGACTTTTAGTCGGAATGCTCCTAACCAGCTGA
>JBEBTR010000125.1:0-9539 GCA_040393725.1 Sphingobacterium endophyticum
TGGACGCCAATTTTTAATGCCTGACGGGTTAATTTGATTTGACCATAGGATGGAGTTGTCCCCCCATTCTCAAGATTCTGACATAGTTCTACCCTACTCGCTCCTCCCAATTGCGCCTGCTTAGCAGAGAAAATTGAATTGGAACAAATCTCCAATTGATACCCATTAATTATAACTTCATTCATATAATCAAATATATCCCTTTTAACTCATTTAATGCAGATTGAAAATTTAATTCTCAATAAATCAATAAATTATTAAAACAAAAATGAACTTCAATTGTTGAAAATTTTGCGAGCATCCAAAAACTATCGTTATGCCACTAATTTCAAAACAAAGAGAGGTGCAGATTCATTTGTCGTCATTGTATGATAATCTGCAAAGTAGTGTCGAGAAGATGAAAAAGGAACTCAAGAACCATCGTACAGATTACGAAGACGCATGCCACTTACATATTAAGTCTGGTTTTCAACTGGAAAAGCTGTGGTTAACTGCTGATCGTAATTATCAAAACAAATTCCGCGAGTTTGAAACTCATTGTTTTCTTCTTGAAATTCTCACCGATTACCGAGATGAAGAAGGGAACTTCAACCATCTCGATGAATTTAAACTTACTCTAGATTCTTTGCTTCAACAATTTATCAAACAAGAAGCATATGAAACATGCGCCGTTATCAAAAAATGGAACGACCATATCCTGAGTAAACAACAATAACAGTAAGTTCTTCTGTTTTTTTATTCTAGATAGAATTTTTATAAAAATTCTAAAGTATATTCTTGCGCTGTGATTGTTATATAACTATAATGAAGTAGGCTTGAAATCATCAAATATTCGCTTTAACAATTCCCAATTTCTATTTTCCTCACTAATCAATTCTCTAGCAGAAATGCCATAATTGTTCGGTAGATCTGGATTCGCATCATATTGCAAGAGCAAATAAACAATGTTAACATCAACATTATCCATCATCGCCCGCCACAAAGCGGTATTACCAAAATGGTCTTGTAGGTCGACCTTGATTCCCGACTTTAATAACATAGAAACTAAATTCAATTGGTTTCTTTCAACAGCCATATGCAGGGCAGTCATTCCCTTTTTATCTTGTCGGTCTAAGTCGGCATTCTGTTGAATAGCCCATGAAAGCAATTCAAAATTACCTTTCATTGCCGCATTCATTAAGAGTGTACGATTAAACCTATCTATTGCGTTTATTCCGTGCTTTTTATAAAAACCCTTGACTGACTCTATTTCATTACTTCTAATAGGCAATACTGGGTTGTTGATTTTTTTCAGATTTAATGTCAAAGCTTAACTCCTTTCTTTTTCTTTTTTGTTCAATTCTAGTGCTCAATTGAACATTTTAGTTTTAGTATATAGCCTCACTAAAAATAAGTTAAGAATAATATTATGAACCTCAAAAAACGAAATAAGCCCAATCGATATTTTTGGCTACCATTTCTCTTTCAACAAACCTTCCAACTGATCAATTTCCTTCTTATACATCGTCTTTTTTCGAGTACCGAAGTACAAGATATTTTCCAGAGGATCTTTACCCTCATAAACAAGCTTAATTTGACCAGAATTAAGCGCTTCTTGACATAAAAAATCCGGGACAACTGAAAATCCTTCGGAATCACTTAAGCATCGAATTATCGAAGATATATTAGGGACAATATAATTGGGGCTAAAGTCAGTATGTTCAGAAAAGTGCTTCATCCAGAAGTGTTTAAGATGATCCATATCCGCCGCCGTACTGTACCACAATTGTTTTTTCAACCAAGATGAGGCTTCCTTAAATTTTCCGATTTGCAATAGGTTTTCCAATTCTTTAGTATCCGTCTTATTACCCGCAATAAGTACGATTCGCTCTTTTGAAAAAGCTTCATATTCCAGGTTCTTCTGATTGCCTTTATGGGAGCATACTATAAGATCTAAAGAACCATTGTCCAGGTCTTCCTGCATCTGCTGGTATCCTCCGAATTTAATAATCAGGTTGAAGGGAAGTTCTGTAACATGTTCCTCCAAGGTATATTGAAAAGTTTCAAAGCACATACCGACAGATATGGTTGCCCTTTCCGTCTGAGAACGTTTATGAAATTGTTCCTCCGCCAATTCCAATTTATCCAATGGTTCCAACACAAAATTATAGAGAATCTTGCCTTTTTCCGTAGGCACCATCTTTCTCGCTGATCGATCAAACAATTTAGAACCCGTATAAGACTCTAAAGAATTCAAATGTAAACTAACCCCAGGCTGGGAGATAAAAAGCTCTTGGGCCGCAGCAGAAAGTGTCCCTGTTTCATAAATTGCTTTAAATGTCCTTAACCATTCTAGATTCCAACGCATATCTATAATTTTTATAATACAAAACTCAAATTTAAATTATTTTAAATATACATAAAAGTGATAGACATTTGTGATATCAATAATAAAAATTATAGAATATGAACATATTTATTATCAATGCAGGTCAGGTATTCGCACATTCGGGCGGAGCATTCAATCGTACAATTACCGCATGGACCACAAAATATCTTAAAGAAAATGGGTTTCAGGTTCGTATAACTGACATAAACAATGAATTTAACCCTTTAGAGGAAGTCGAGAATTATAAATGGGCTGACATTATCATCTACCACATGCCTATCTGGTGGTTTCAAGTTCCAAACAGATTTAAATATTATATTGATGAGGTATTCAATGTTGGTCACCAAAATGGAATGTATTTTAGTGATGGTAGAAGTCGTAAGAATCCAGCAATTAATTACGGCAAAGGAGGTCTAATGCAGGGAAAGAAATACATGGCCACCACATCATGGAATGCTCCTGACACAGCCTTTACTTTAGAAGGAGAGTTCTTCGAACAGAAATCTGTCGACGAAGGGATTTTATTCGGATTTCATAAAATGAATGAATTTGTAGGCATGGAAAGAATCGCGGGTTTCCATTTCCACGACATGGAAAAAAATGCTACTATAGAAAGAATAAACAATTACGAGAAAGAATATCTATTACATCTGGAGCACGAGTTTACTAAAGTCGAAAGCTTCTGTGAGTAAAATACAAAAGTGGGATAGACGGGATACCCCCAGAAAGTGTCCATCTTTTTTGGGGCACTCCAATAACTCCCACTTTTATATCTATTTCAATTTTATTTGTGGCGCATTTTTCTGCACCCATTCTGTAACAGCAACGGGAACATCCGAACATAAATAATCACTTCCTAAATAAACCCCCAATAGAAAATCATCGATCGATCTACCTGGCCAAAGACTGACCACTATTCCTTGCTTTTTAGCTTCGATAACCATATTGCGCGTTGTTCCGTGCACACTTGCACCTATCCTTTTGATCCCCAGTTCTTTGGCTTCATCCACAACTTTCTGCGAAAGTCCTTCACCTTTAATGAAAAGCATGTCAACATCAGGATAAGTTTTCTTCAGGTACTGAAGGGGTCTTTTATCAAATGAAGTAAGCAAATAGTCAGAGCCATCAGGTTTATTTGTATAAGTTCTTTTGTAAAGCTCGTCGCAGTATTTATGAAGTTTTTCTTCATCATATAATGGCTTATTTGTCTTCATCTCAAACTCAATATAAACTCCGGGCTTATCCTTAAAGAAATCAACAACTTCATCGAGTGTAGGAATAGGATTTCCTTTTTTTGTTTTTAATTTTTTGATCTCTTCCAAGGTCAAATCTTCAATTCCGCCCTTAATTCCAACTATCCTTTCAAAGTTATCATCATGGAAGATGACCAAATGTCCATCTTTTGATAACCTTACATCAGTTTCAAAACCCCTTAAGCCCTTGTCATAGCTAGCTTTAAAGGCTTGAATCGTGTTTTCATCAAATTCATGAGCCCCAGCACGATGGGCAAAAAGCTTAACCTCTGCACTTTGAGAAAACCCCTCGGGAATTAAAGCGAATAGGAAAATCATAAACAAGAGAATGTTATTACAAATTAATGAATGGTTTAAATAGGTTGATTTCATTGGGTAGTATTTTACTTTTCTAGGCTTAAAGATAAGAGCTTATTCCGTTTTACTGGAATGAGATGGGAGAATTAATAAAAAAATAACATCAAATTGAGGATATGAGGGTAATTGAATTCTGATAGTCAATTAAAATTTTTGAATAGGAACAACAGCAGTTTTTAGTTTAGATCCTTTGTCATTGATATCCATCCAAGCAAAGTAGAGATCATCCCCCAACCTTTCCATTTGCGGAAAACCTGTTTTCCTGCTAGAGGACATCTTTGCGATTTCCACCCTGTTCAACAGGCCTTCTTTCTCGGTAACCTTTGCCGCAAATAAAAATGTTTCTTTATTTATCGTTTCCATCCAGCTAACTACAGCTTCATCCCCTGATATCATCGACAGGTCCACCCTCCCAACAACTTCCCCATCACTTACTAAAAATGGCTTTTGAAATGACTCCCCACTATTCTTTGAAAAAACTACCTGAACTTTTGGTTTATCATTCGCTGCAGTGTACCATGCAACAGCTAAGGAACTACCCATTGCATCTGACTTTGGTCCATTTACCGGACAACCTTGAATAAACCAATTATCTTGATGAATACTTACCGGTTTTGTCCAATTGCCATTAATCAATCTGACAATGGAAATATCCCGGATATTATCCTCACTACAGTCACGATACATCAACACTGGACCACTCTCAGTCATGCTCATTGTAGTCTGACAACAAGTACAGGCCATTTCATCAACCACAGTTTCATTTTTCAATTCACCTTGAAAATTGACTTCTGCAATTCTCACGCTCATCTCTCCAGCAGCATGCTCATGCGAATGCATCGATCCATGATCATGGCTAGCCATATTCCTTCCATCTAACCAAGCAATTAAAAAAGTAGAATCACTCATAGGAAGCATACTAACAAACCCATGTTCCGTAGCGGTATTATCGTTATGGAGTAGCTTAAATTTTTCTTGATTTGCCTGACCCAACTTCGAAACTCTGAAATAGATGTCGTAAGCCATTCCTTTAGTCCCAGAATTCTGAAGATAATGGCTTAGTAAAAATCCGTTATTTACAGAAATCATCGGATAATCTGCCCAATTCACGAACCAATTTGTCCCACTTGAAAGAACAACGGGCTTTCCCCAATGACCTTGATCGAGTTTTGCATATTTCAACTCGATCTGAGCATGGCTGGAACTATCTACCCAAGAAAGATAGAGCTGGTCTTGATCAGAAACTAAATGAGGAAGAATTGCATTGCTTGAATCTGCAAATGAAATCAAATCAATCGTTAATTCCTTCTTTGTATTTGTTCTGCATGACATCAATACAAGTAATATCGATAAGAAGGTCATATACCTTGGAAATGAATTCATTTTTTCTTCTGTAATTGTAATAAATTAATTGATTTGGTTCAATTATACTAATAGTCAAATATAGTATTTTACTTGTTAACTCAGCTGGCGGGCTATTAAAACTGCCAGAACCAATCCAGTTCATTCACTAGGGGAAGAATAATTTTAATTTTTCAAAACAACTGTTTGACGACTTTTTGCGGACTTCATTGCGGCTTCTAAAATTTCCACTGCAGTTACGTTGACTGGCAATCCATATTGATCATTTTTTTCAAGTTTTATGGAACCGCTTACAACTGCCGCCAACATAGAAAATGGATCGTTATAAGGTGCTGGTCTCGGACTTAATTTCGTGGTCTCCTCAGCCTTATTTTCTTGTAATCTCGTTCTCAAAGTTGTTGCATCAACAGCAATTGCATAACCCTTATTTCCATAAACTTCCATATCCTTGCGCGAATAAGTCCAGTTCCATGAACCCTGTATCACACATTGCGCTTTTGGATATTGTAAAATAATGGTTGCCTCATCATCCACATTTTTATAAATATCAGGTTTATTCTGCTGAATAACTGCTGTGACTGACAATGGACGTTCGCCATCCATTAACCAGGTCATCAGATTGGCACCATAACAACCAAAGTCTACCAACGCACCTGCCCCATTTTTATTTGGATCAGTCAATATCTCAAAAAATTCCTTGCTCACTCCGATTTCCTTCGGCCCTTGATGGCCATCATTGACCATCACTTTCCGAATCTCACCAAGCTGACCAGCGCTTAACAAACCCTTTATCTGTTGATTACTTTCATACCAAGAAGTCTCGAAATTCGTCAAAACATGAATTTTATGCTTATCGGCTAAATTCTCAATCTCCTTTGCATCTGCTAAGGTCGTCGCCAAAGGCTTTTCTACCATAACATGAATATTTCGAGGAGCACATGCCCTCACAATATCAATATGCTCACTGATCGCACCGAAGGCAGAAACCGCATCAGGTTTCAATTTGTCCAACATGGCCCCTAAATCCGTATAAAACATAGATTTGTCAAGCTTATACCGCTCAACATATCGGTCAATCAATTCCTGATTGGTCTCATAAACTCCAACTAATATGACATCCTTTTTATCCTTACGGTTAAAAATCCAATCAACATGTCCATGACTCAAACCGGCAACGGCAAGTTTTAATGGTTGTTGGGCAAAGGTTGAACTTGTAATCAGGAATATAAGGACAAATAAAAATTGAAATCTCATGGCTGTATAGATAAGTTTATGGTTAAGATGATTGCAACAACTAAAATATGGAAAATTCATCAAGAAAATAAATCACAACCTTTCAGGTTATTCGCTCAGAAAATTAGGTTTTTTCAATAGAACATGTGATTTATTACGAAAAGTATATTTCATTCATTTTATTCAACAGGATAATTAAAATTATGCTAATTTACTCCCCTAAAATGACCAAAAAATAAATTCTATGGAACTACCCTGGGCAGAGCCTTATAAAGTGAAAATGGTTGAGGAAATCTTCATGTCAACCCGAGAACAACGTGAACAATGGATTGAAGAAGAAGGAAATAACCTTTTCAACCTAGCTAGCGACCGAGTTTTTATTGTTTTATTGACCGATAGTGGTACAGGCGCCATGTCTGACAGACAATGGGCCGAAATAATGATGGGTGATGAAAGCTATGCGGGTTCCCAATCTTACCTCAAATTACGGGAGGTTGTTAGGCATACTTTAGGATTTCCTTACTTTCTACCAACTCACCAAGGTAGAGCTGCCGAAAATGTACTTTTCAGCATTCTGGTAAAAGAAAACAATGTAGTTCCCGGCAATTCACACTTTGACACCACAAAAGGTCACATCGAATTTCGTAAAGCTCATGCAATTGATTGCACTATTGATGATGCATTTGACATCAATAACCTACATCCATTTAAAGGAAACATCGATATTGGAAAATTAGAGGAAATATACCAATCCCATCCAAAGGAAAATATTCCTTTCTGTATGATTACCGTGACCTGCAACTCTTCGGGAGGTCAGCCAGTATCGATGGAGAACATCAAAGCCGTCAAAGCTTTGTCTGAAAAATATGGAATCCCAGTGTTCTTTGATGCAGCAAGATTTGCTGAAAATGCCTATTTCATCAAGGAAAGAGAAGCTGAATACCATGATAAAACGATCAAGGAAATCGTAAAGGAAATGTTTTCCTATGGCGATGGCTTTACGATGTCCGCAAAAAAGGATGGACTAGTCAATATCGGCGGTCTATTGGGAATGCGCAATGAACAGCTATATCGTGCCTGCGGAAACATGGGCATAATTTACGAAGGATTTATTACCTATGGTGGGTTAGCAGGTCGTGACCTTGCCGCACTTGCCCAAGGACTATTGGAAGCTACGGAACTGCCATACCTCAAAGCAAGAATCGACCAGGTTGAATATCTTGGCAATAAACTAATTGAATTTGGTATACCAATCCAAAAACCGATAGGTGGTCACGCCGTTTTTGTAGATGCTCTTAATTTCCTTACCCATGTTCCTCGCGAGGAATATCCTGCCCAAACCCTTGCTATAGAACTTTACAAAGAGGCTGGTGTCCGTGGAGTAGAAATAGGGACTTTATTGGCAGACCGTGACCCAGAAACTAGACTCGACCGATTCCCTAAATTGGAATTATTGAGACTGGCTATCCCCAGGCGGACCTATACCTACAAGCATTTGGATTATGTAGCCGTCGCCCTTAAAAACATCTTCGACCGCAGAGAAGAAATAAAATCAGGACTTGAAATTGTTTGGGAATCCGAAATTTTAAGGCATTTTACCATCCTCCTGAAAAAAAAATAATAAATATCCAATAAGAACATGAAGGTTACCGGATTATTGAAAGCTATAAACATAGGACAGGATTTAGGGATTTTATTATATTTACTTAAATAGTAAATTTTATAGGATGGAAAGGTTTTTTGATAAGCTAAACGAGCAAATTGAATATAATTCTGGAAAAGAAATTGAAGAAATTCAATCCATATTAAAGTTCTCCAATGTATCGGAGGATGAACATTCACTTTTTAACCGGAATTTGATTGATAAAGCTTGTGTGAATTTGCATTTCCATCCTGATAGGCTAAGCAAGGATGGAAAGCTTATAATAGAAGGCTTAATTGACCTTGGTCAATACCAAAACCAGTTTCAGACAAAGGTATCTTCAGGTAGTTTAAGTGCCAAGATTGGTGGTGAAAGGGATAAATGGGAAAACAAGTTATTCAATAATATTTTTGGCTCCAATACAAAAGAAAGACCCAAATATGGAGCATTAAATCTCACTGGAACTCGTGATGGAGCTTCACCAAGATTTGGCTCTTGCTATTTCATCAGCAATCCTGAAATCAAAACCAAATGCACCTTTACCTACGGCGATTCTTATTTAATGCCTAAGGAAAGAGGCACTATAAAAAACCTATTTCAGGTCTATGCAAAGCTGTATTATGATATTTTTGTTCGAAACAATGCATTAGGATTTTATTACAAAAGCCTTAAGGATTTTCACGAAAAAACCAACCATTTTTTGGAATCCAACCATCTGCATAATCTACAGTCCCATAACCTTGATTTCTATATTGAAACTCAAATCCATGAAACTGTTGACCTTCAAAAAGACATCAGCACTTTAGTTGCTGATTCTTCATTCCAGGGTACAGAACTTGAACATCTGTTCCATACCCTTTGCGATAAATTCGACATTTCCCTTATTTGGAATGATGGCTATAAAATAAACCTACTTGATTTCCCAGATAATTTCAGAGGTGTTGAAACTTATGAATTTGCCCAACAAGTCGCAGATAACGGTTTAATCAATGCCTACATCTTGGGAAGGGCTTTTGAAGACAAGAAGATCAAAAAACAGTTCAAGGATATTTTTCAATTAGCTAAATACACCTGGCATTGCATGGTAAAATTTGGCACCTAGCTTCATATTTTACTTATAGTTTGGAATATTCATTCCCAATATTATATCTCGATGAACATATAATCTTCCTTCCATATTTTGGGGAATCACAATTCCGGATCCTCCCCTTTTAGGTAGTTTATTAATAAAATCCATCGTCAATTGAGGATCATCTTTAAAGAAAAACTCATCTAGGTAATATTCCTTTAACTTGGGTTCCTTTATCGTGATATGAATATGTTC
>JBEBTR010000126.1:0-9532 GCA_040393725.1 Sphingobacterium endophyticum
CCTTGTTTTATAAATTTTCTTCTTGAATGCATAGTAATTACAATATTAGGAATAGAAATTTCAAAGAACAAGGATTAAACGATTGTAAATTTTGCATTATTTACAGTTAATTAAATGGAAAAAACGTAAAAATATGCTACTTTAACCCCGATTTTTCGCATATTTATGCCGATTTACCTCTATAACAATTATTAAAGACTAGAATGATGATACGTACAGCCGCTCTATTCTGCACTTTTATCTGTCTAAATAGTATTTCTTTTGCTCAGACAGATTCAACGATCTATAAAAAAGTTGATCAGATCGTACAAGATGCCAAAAAACAATTTGCTCCCGATAAAAGAACAAAAATTGTTGCCCTGATTGATGCCAATCCTGTCAGCAATAATTACATCATCGAATCCTCAATCCCTGAAGCAAGCAAATTTATTAAATCAAAAACCAGCAATATTCCCGCTAAAATCCTGATTAAGGCTTTGCCTGATTCTTCAGTTGGAGAAAAAATGCATGGAATCGTCAATCTTTCGGTGGCAAATTTCAGGACCAAACCCGGAAATGCTTCTGAAATGGCAACACAGGCTTTGTTAGGTACAGAAGTTGACTTATTGCAAAAAGTTGATGGAGAGTATCGGGCAAGGACACCTGAAGGATATATTTCATATGTTCCTGCTTCTTCTATTGCTGCAATGGATCAAGAAAGCTTAAAAAATTGGAAATCATTGCCAAAAATCATTTACACCGAAGAATTTGGAAAATCTCTTTCCAAAGCTGAACCCAACAGCATTCGAGTATCTGATTTAGTCTATGGAAATATCCTAGGCCTTTTGGGCGAAGAAGGTAATTATTTCAAAGTATCTTATCCCGACCAAAGAATAGCATATATCCCTAAGAATCAAGCTATAACTTTTGAGAATTGGATAAAAACAAGAGAATTGACTCCTGAAAATGTTATCAATAGCGCAAAAACCATGATGGGATTGCCTTATTTATGGGGAGGTACATCCGTAAAAGGTGTTGATTGTAGCGGATTTACAAAAACCGCCTATTACATGAATGGCTACATTATCCCAAGAGATGCATCTCAGCAAGTGTTAG
The DNA here is from genome assembly GCA_040393725.1 of Sphingobacterium endophyticum. Taxonomy (GTDB): domain Bacteria; phylum Bacteroidota; class Bacteroidia; order Sphingobacteriales; family Sphingobacteriaceae; genus Sphingobacterium; species Sphingobacterium endophyticum_A. Next base: position 1,096 of record JBEBTR010000126.1, read on the forward strand.
CAGGACAACCTGTAGATATCCTGGACAAAGAAGGCCATTTTGACCCAACAAAAGCGTTGAAAAACTTAAAACCTGCAGACCTTTTGTTCTTTGCCTCTGGAAAAAACAGTAATCCTAACGCAAGAGTAACCCACGTGGCTTTATATATTGGAAATGGAGAATTTATTCATTCGGCAGGTACGGTAAGAATAAACTCTATGTTGAAAGAGGCTAGCAATTACGATGACTTCCAAACTAGGACAGTCGTTGCTGCAAAAAGATACATCGGAATAGAAGATCAACAGGTTCAAAAAATTCAAGATAACGCTTACTACAAAAATTAATAAAATGAATAGCAACGATTGGTTCAGCAAAAAAATGGGCAAGTTTACCTTGCGCTTTCGGCCATATACCCTCGAATTGCGACATGTATTCACTGTTGCTTCGTTTAGTAGGACAACGACACCCGTCGTTTTGACCGAGCTCGAATACGATGGAATTGTAGGCTATGGTGAGGCAAGTATGCCCCCATATCTTGGAGAGTCCCAAGAATCCGTCATGAATTTCTTGAACAAGGTTGACTTATCTGCTTTCAACTCTCCTTTTCAAACGGCAGAAATATTAGAATATGTGGATAGCGTCGACCTAAAAAACACGGCCGCTAAAGCTGCAATTGACATCGCGCTTCATGATATTCTGGGGAAATTAATGAATCAACCCTTCTTTAAAATTTGGGGCTTAAATCCAAATTTGCTGCCTGCCACTTCTTATACCATTGGTATTGATACTGAAGAAATGATTCGTAAGAAAGTGGCCGAGGCCGAACAGTTTAAAATCTTAAAAGTCAAACTAGGACTTGATACCGATAAAATGATTATCGATACTATTCGTTCTGTTACTGATGTTCCTTTATGTGCTGATGTTAATCAAGGATGGAAAAATAAAGAAGAAGCTCTGGAAATGTCTCATTGGTTGAAAGAAAGAAACGTCGTTTTCTTGGAACAACCCATGCCTAAAGAAATGATTGATGAAAATGCTTGGTTGACTGAACATTCCCCAATTCCTACAATTGCTGATGAGGGCTGCCAAAGACTAATTGATGTCCCTGCACTTCAAGGAGTCTACACTGGTATTAACATTAAATTAATGAAATGTACGGGAATGCGTGAAGCTAAGCAAATGGCCGAAGTCGCTCGTGCCTTGGATATGAAAGTCATGTTAGGATGCATGACCGAAACATCCTGTGCCATTTCAGCAGCTGCACAACTAGCCCCATTAGTCGATTGGGCTGATCTGGATGGAGCCTTATTAATAGGAAACGATATTTATGATGGTATGCAGGTTAAAGATGGATTATGCATTCTCCCTGACCGACCAGGAATTGGAATCATAAAAAAATAGTAGAAATATTTACCTAAGAAACAAATTACCCAAATTATGAAACATCATTTACTCACAACGCTGTGTTTAATGGCTTGTACCTCTATGCAGGTCGTTAATGCACAACAGATCGCTGTTGCTGGTAAAGTTTCCGGACCGGATGGAACTCCATTATCTGGAGTAACGGTATCCGTAAAAGGAACAAACAGCAGCACCAGCACGAATGAAAATGGTCTATTTTCTTTAAATGCAGACCAAAATGCTACATTAATCATTTCTTATATTGGCTATAAAAGTCAAGAAGTAGCTTTAAATGGTAGAAAAACAATCAGTGTAAACCTGGCACAAGATGACCAAACCATTGATGAGGTTATGGTAGTTGCTTACGGTACTGCTAAAAAAAGTGCTTTCACAGGTTCTGCTGCAACTGTTAACTACGAAAAGGATGCTAAAGATGTTCCTGTAACATCATTTGAACAGGCTTTGACAGGTCGTATTCCGGGCGTCCAAATCAACACCACTTCGGGACAGGCTGGTTCTACCTCTACAATTCGTGTCAGAGGAATTGGGTCCATGAATGCTTCCAATGAACCTTTATATGTAGTAGATGGGGTACCTGTCGTATCAGGTAATGTTGGCCAGATGAATAGTGCTATCGCAGGAACGACAAATAATATCATGGCGACCATTAATCCAAGTGATATTGAATCAATCTCCATCCTTAAAGATGCCGCAGCTTCTTCACTATATGGTTCGCGAGCAGCTAATGGTGTTGTGATTATCACAACAAAATCCGGAAAAGCAGGAAAACCCAAAATCGACTTCAGAACTTCATTGGGTGTAACTCCAAATTGGGCAACCGATAATTACAAACCCGGCGATGTGCAACAACAGATCCAATATTTCTATGAAATATTTCATGATTATAGAACTTCCAATGGCTATTCTGAAGAAAAGGCAAACGAATATGCCCTTAACAGAATGAATACAAGATTTGGAATCCATGGTTATGAATTCTCATCCGAAGGTACTGGACTTTACGACAAGGTAATCATCAAAGGTAAAACTGATGGCGTCGAAAATAGAGACGGAAAATATTTTGATTGGAATGATGCCTTGTTCCGTACAGGAAAATACCAAACTAATGATCTTTCAGTAAGCGGGGCTACAGATAGAACAAAATACTATTCTTCATTATCTTACACAACAGATAAAGGCCGTGCTTATACCAACGAATTTGAAAGAATCGGCGGGCGATTGAATATTTCTCAAAAGCTTTCCGATAAGGTTGAATTTGCAACGAATTTAAACCTGAACCACAACAATCAAGAAGGCTATAATGACACTAGAAATACGGGTACGAACTATATGTATTTAGCAAATAACTTGCTGTTCCCTTTCTACTGGCCTACGGATTATAAAACAGGAGAAGATTATAAACTTAGATACAATTCATTAGGATACAACCCGCTTTATTACGATAAACAATGGGAAAACACTTCTAAAACATTAAGAATTGTAGCAGCACCATCTTTAACGGTAAAGTTCTTACCTGAATTAACTGGTAAAACTATTTTCTCTTACGACAATGCTGAGGTAAAGGATCACCTGTATTACAGCCCTCAACATTACCATCCTACCAATGGCGCAACTGCAAATGGTTCAGTATTTGAATTCAGCACCAATTACAAGAAAATTATTTCCTCAACAACCTTAAACTATAACAAAACATTCGCCGACGATCATACCTTGGATTTATTGGCAGGATTTGAAGCTGAGAAAAATGAGGTTAATTACCAATATGCGAGTGGCTCCAACTTACCTTCCAGCGCATTGCACACTGTAGCGACAGCCGGAATTAAAGATGCAAATGCCTATTTATGGGGCAACAATATGATGTCCGTGTTTTCAAGAGCAGAATACAATTTCAGAAACACCTACTTCCTATCCGGATCATTAAGGAGAGATGGAAACTCCAGATTAGGACCTGATACTCGCTGGGGTAATTTCTGGTCGCTGTCGGCTGCGTGGAACCTTAAAAATGAAAGCTTCTTCGCACAGATTGATGACATTAATCTATTGAAATTAAAGGCTTCTTACGGAACGAACGGAACACTTCCAACAAATAATTATGGCTGGAGATCCCTAGCGACTTATGGATTTAATTACATGGACCAACCTGGTGGTAACTTAACAACGATTGCAGATAAAAATCTGAAATGGGAAAAAAGTCACACCTTCAATGTTGGTGCAGAATTCGGTTTATTTGAAAATAGATTATTTGGTACTGTTGAATACTTCAATAGAGACTCAAAAGATTTGTTACAAGATGTCAATATTTCGCTTGTAACCGGATTTAACTCAACCCTAATGAATGTTGGTGAAATCAATAACAAAGGAATCGAGATTTCATTGGGAGGAGACCTGATCAGAAATGACAATTTCCGTTGGTCTGCAAACGTGAATACATCTTTCTTAAAATCGAAGGTTTCTAAACTTTATGGTGGAAAGGACATTACTTGGTGGGACCCAACTGGAGGGGATTCACGGGTTCAATTTTTGTATAAAGAAGGTGAAGATGTCTATTCATACTATATGGCTGAATGGGCAGGTGTAGATCCAAGTAACGGAAAACCAATCTGGTATACAAATGATGGTACTGATGGCGAATTCTTACACGAAGGTCGTGGAGCAACAAACAAGGTTTCCGATGCAAAACAAGTTATTGTTGGCTCCCCTATTCCTAAAGCGTATGGTGGTTTTAATACCGATTTTGAATACAAAGGATTTTCTGTTGGTTTGAATTTTACCTATAAAATTGGCGGCAAATTGTTCGATTCAGGTTCTAGAGATGTTGCCGAGGATGGTTACTATTGGGAAAGGATCCGCTCTTATTATGCGATAGAAAACTCTTGGACTCCGGAAAACCCGAATTCATTATATCCAAAAGTAAGTGGAAATGACCCTGAAGATGGTATTACGCGCTCTACACGTCATCTATACGATGCATCATTCCTTCGCTTGAAAAATGTGAATGTATCTTACAGACTTCCTTCAACGGTAAGCAGTAAGATCGGCTTGAGCAATGCAAGAATTTTCTTCAATGGAACTAACCTGTTGACCGCTTCCAAATTTAAATGGGCAGACCCCGAAGTGAACCAATACGGAACTAGAGGCTGGGAAACGCCATTTGGAAAAACCTATACATTCGGTTTAGAAGTTAGTTTATAACCTATCAATTTAGATCATCATGAAAAAGAAATCACTATATATAATAGCTCTTGCAAGTTTATCATTATTTTCTTGCAAGGACTTCTTAGATGTAAAACCAACTGACTCAACAGACTCTAGCGTAACAATCCAAACATTGGCAGACGCTAAAGTAATGATCAATGGACTGACTCGTCAATTAGCAAAATCTAGCCTATATGGCAGAAACCTTATGATTTACGGAGACGCTAAAGGTGGTGATTTGACCATCGTCTCCCAAGGTCGTGGATTGGACGCTCTCTATGTTTTCAACCATTCCATAAATAATAACAACTATTCTGATTTTTGGACTGATGGATATAATGCCATCATGCAGGCAAACAATATCATTAAAAGCATCGATGCCTTACAAGCTGCCGGCACTGAATTGGATTTCAATAATTTTGAAGGACAGGCATTGACTTTGCGCGCATTATTACATTTTGAATTGGTGAAACTTTATGGAAAGACTTATACGCAAGATCCCAATGCATTAGGTGTGCCTGTAATAACTGAACTCTTGCCAACCTCTGCGCAGCCTTTAAGAAATAAGGTTTCGGAAGTTTATACCCAAATCATTGCCGACCTTAATGCTGCCGCTCCTTTGCTTGCAAAAACCAAATCAAACGGCTACATCAATTATTACGCAAACCGCGTTTTTCTTTCCCGTGTGTATATGACCATGGGTGATTATGATAAAGCCCTTGCTGCATCAGAGGAAATTATTAATGATAAAGTGTATTCACTGTATTCAAATTCCGAATGGGTACCATCTTGGGCCAGCCAATTTGGAAAAGAATCTATTTATGAAATTACTTTGGCTAAAGACCAAGGTGATTTAGGATCAAGCTCTTTAGGATTCTATTATTTAAGAAACAAGGATAATAACGCTTTAGGAAATTTCACCGCATCGGATTATTTCTTGGATAGATTAGGTCAGGATGAAACCGATGTACGTTGGGGAATTTTCACCAAAGACGAGTTGGACAGACAAGCTTCTTGTTACAAATATGTTGGATCGGTAGATAAAAAGGGGGATGGAAAAGATACATACACTGCTGTCAACATTAAGGTTGCACGTCTTTCTGAGGTGTATTTGAATGCTGCGGAATCAGCATTGAAGAAAGCGTCACCTGATAAGGTTAAAGCCGCCACTTATTTAAATGAAATTAGAAAACGTTCTCCTGAATTGGCTGCAGCAACATCAACCTCCATATCGGAGCAAATGATCTTGGATGAGAAAAGTAAGGAACTTTACGCCGAAGGTATCCGCTATTGGGATATGATTCGAACGAACAAAACCATTACGTTCAATGATGAACATGTAGGTGTTACCATGTCTCACCGTGAAAAATCAATCAATAGAACTTTTTATAAAACCATTTTGCCGATTCCTCAGGTGGAAATCAATGCAAACCCTGGTTTGGAGGCTCAACAAAACCCTGGTTATTAATTATTATTAATAATCCATTAAACGGGAAAGAGAAAATCTTTCCCGTTTTTTATTTTCACTAGTTAAATTCTGAAGATTTAAACTACAAATCCTCATAAAAACGCAAAATATTTATCGATTTTAGTAAAAATCACGTAATCAGGTAAAAATTCCTTATTCATCATTGCATTTTTTTGCAAATTATTCATTGTTTTTAACATGAATCCGTTATATTCGTTTATCTAAATAACCAATAACGCTAAAGATGAAATTACCAACTTGCTTATCTATTGCAGTTGCATCATTATGCTCCATACAGATGCTCTCTGCACAACAATTGTCTATAGCTGGAAAAATCACCAATTCGGAAGGAGAACCTATCATAGGGGCATCTATTTTCGTAAAAGGCACCCAACAGGGTACGTCCAGCAATGAGAGTGGATTGTTTACACTTAATGCCCCAAGCAACGGAACATTATTAATCCGAGCCGTGGGATATGCTCCTCTCGAAGTCCTAATCAATGGAAAAACAAACTTATCCATCCAGCTTCAAAATGATGATAGCGAAATCGATGAAGTTGTAGTTACGGCATTAGGAATCCAAAGAAGTGAAAAATCATTGGGCTATGGTGCGCAAAGTGTCAACAGCGCTACTTTGAATGCCAACAAGCAACCCAACTTAGTTAATGCCCTTCAAGGAAAGATTGCCGGTGCAACGATCAGTTCAACCGGTGGTGCTCCTGGTCAAGGTGCAAATATCCAAATCCGCGGAATCAACTCTATCGACCCTTCTCGTCCTAGTCAACCTTTATTTGTCATTGACGGAATTATGATGGATAACTCCACTTCAACACAAGGCGGTACCGCAGAAGTACGCGGGATGAGTAACCGGGCCGTGGACATCAACCCCGACGATATCGAAACCATAAACATCCTTAAAGGTGGTGCCGCGACAGCCTTATATGGCCTTCGTGGAGCTAATGGCGTTGTCGTGATTACAACAAAAAGCGGTAAAGCGGGAACTTTGAAAATTGACTATCAAGGAACGGTTGGCGTTGAAAATGTCAATAAGTTCCCTAAAATGCAGGATACCTATTCGCAAGGTTGGCAAGGAGTATATAATAAGGATGATTTCTGGCCAGCTTTTGGACCAACTGTCGCTGAAGCTATAAAACTTGACCCTACACACCCTAGCTCTTTATACAAACCTTTTGAAGAAGCTTTCGATTCTGGCAATCAATTCAGAAACTCCTTAAGCTTTTCGGGCGGCTCTGAAAAATTCAGCTTCCTCACCTCTGTTTCTCAATTAAAACATAATGGGGTATTACCTGCAACTGACTTTAAAAATTACCAGGGAAGACTAAATACAAATTTCACTTTAAGTGAAAAATTAAAAGGAGGATCGTCAATAGCCGTAACGAATTCAGGTGGATATCGTGGTAATGCAAATCGTTATGCTGAACAATTAATCTATTGGTCGCCAAGACACAACATCAGAGATTATGTGTTAGAAAATGGCACTATGAACTCCTATGGTGAAACCGACAATCCGATTTATGTTGCACATACGAATCGTTTTAAAGATGATGTATTGCGTGTTATTGGAGGTTTTGACCTGACCTATTCTCCGGCAAAATGGGTGGATTTCATGTATCGAATCGGTGTGGATGCATACCGTGATAATCGCGAGGCTACGGCAATTGGATACCAAGGATTGGCCGATGAAAGAATCGTGTATGATAACGGTGTTGAAGGCGCCGATGGCCGTGGTTTCTATAATGTCTACAATAATAATTTCAGAGCTTTAACAAGTACATTAATTGCAACATTTAAACATGATTTCACCGAGGATTTCAATGCAACTTTAAGGGTCGGTCAGGATATATATGATCGTAATATTAAAAGAACTTCCACGGAAGGCGGTGATCTGACAGTTTACAATTGGTTCGATCTTGGAAATGCAAATATCTTAAAAGCTGCCACATACAATGAAAAGTATAGATTGGTAGGTTATTTTGGAGAATTGAACTTAGCCTATAAAGATTATCTCTTCTTGACCGTTACGGGAAGAAATGATATTACTTCGACCTTAAGTAAGAACAACAGATCCTTTTTCTACCCATCGGCCACATTGAGTTATGTGTTTTCAGACCAATTTCAAATGCCTGAAGCAATTACCTTCGGTAAGTTAAGGCTTTCTTATGCACAGATCGGTAAGGATGCTGCTCCTTATTCAACGAGTGCTGGTTTTGCTCCTTACACTAATTTACCGACTGGATATATTGGTTTCACAAGACCATCTTTATTGGGAGATCCTCAATTAAAACCTGAATTCACCAATACCTATGAAGCTGGTTTAGAATTGAAATTCCTTCAAAGTCGTATTGGATTAGATCT
>JBEBTR010000127.1:0-9501 GCA_040393725.1 Sphingobacterium endophyticum
TACTGAAGAAGGTCGTGTTCAAAACCGTCGTGTTGAGATCAAAAAATAATTGTTAATAAATTAACAATTTAAAATAACAGAAAGCCAGCTCTTGTAGCTGGCTTTTTTTTGCCTATATACCAAGTAATTACATTCTAATTACTTTATTAACTTTACATTTGCAGACAATCATAGTCTATAAATGTGAATATGTTGAAAACAATTGCATATTCAAATGTTCAAAAAATAGTATTTTCATTAGAGAATTGGAGAGTACGTTTATTATTTAAAAGAGGAGTATAATGGAAGAAGATTTTGAATTTGGAACCCCAGAAGAACAAAAATTCTCAGTGGACCGTTATGAGGAAATGCTTCGCAATGAAGACCAGTACTTTTTTGATGCTAAAGCCTTTGAAAGCATAATTGACTATTATATTACCAAAAACGATCCAATCAAAGCTTTACAGGTTATCGAGTTTGCGTCGGCACAGCACCCTTTTGAAACGATGTTCTTAATCAAAAAGGCGCAGTTGCTTGCCAGTACCATGCAATTCGAAACCGCATTGGATGCTTTGAACAAAGCCGAAATGCTCGAACCTTCTGAAGGGGACATTTACCTGATTAAAGGAACAATTCTTTCTTCCCTTCAGGAACATGCCCTAGCTGAGGAAAATTTCTTTAAAGCCCTTGAACTGAGCGATGCAAAAGACGAAGTTTACTATCAGATTGCTGCGCTCTATCAAATGCAGGGTTCTTACCAAAAGGCAATTACCTATCTTAAAAAATGCCTAAAGGAGAATAAAGATAACCAAGAAGCATTATATGAAATAGCATTCTGCTATGATGTATTGGACCTGCAAGAGGAAAGTATCCAATTTTATCTACAATACATCGATACAGACCCCTACTCCTATGCCGCATGGTATAATTTAGGGAATGCCTACCATAAATTGGCAGACTTTGGTGCTGCAATCGATGCGTATGATTATGCGATCCTTATTAACGAAAATTTCTCTTCTGCTTATTTCAACAAAGGGAATGCCCTTGTTAACTTAGATCGTTATTCGGAGGCTATCGAAGTCTATAAACAGACATTCGAGCATGAAACTCCAAATGCAGATACCTATTGTGCTATCGGTGAATGTTATGAAAAACTGGAGCTGATGGACGAATCCAGACAATACTATAAGAAAGCGGTCAAATTGGATAGCAATCAGAGTGATGCCTGGTTCGGGATTGGTGTAACCCTCGATTTTGAGGAACGTTATTTTGAATCCCTTCACTTCTATAAGAAGGCTTTGGAAATCGACGATGAGAATCCTGATTATTGGTTTGCCATTGCTGATGCCCGTTATAAATTAAAACAATTCGAACAATCTATTGAAGCCTATGCTAAGGTCGTTGAGTTGAATCCTACGGATGCGGAAGCTTGGTTAGATTATTCATCGCTGCTATTCGAGCAGACAAGGTTGGAAGAGGCGATCGAAGTGATAACGGAAGCTATTAAATGCAATCCGGATGAGGCTACTTTATATTATAGAATGGTAGCCTATATGTTTGCTGCCGGTAAATATACCGAAGCATTGAGTTTCTTGGAACTCGCATTAAATGTAGATCCTGACAAACATTATATCTTGTTTGAATACCTGCCCCAATTGCAGGGAAACCAAATTATTGTAGATATTATTAAGAAATATACCGAAGGAAGATGAGGAAATTAGGATTGATTGGTTATCCGCTAGGACATTCTTTCTCCAAAAAATATTACTTAGAAAAATTTAAAAATGAGGGTATAAATCATATTCATTATGATTTATATCCCATTCCTACCATTAATGACTTTCCAGAATTATACAGGGCAGATCAGGAATTCTATGGTGTCAATGTCACCATCCCTTATAAACAGGATGTTATGCCTTATTTAAATGAATTATCGGAAGAGGCAGAAGAAATCGGGGCGGTAAATTGTATCCAGATTCGACATAACGAAAATGGAACTTATCTGAAGGGTTTCAATACCGATGCATATGGGTTTGAGATGTCTTTAAAGCCTTTATTGAAGGAAAATCATAAGGAAGCTTTAATTTTAGGTAATGGCGGGGCCACAAAAGCTGCGGCTTATGTCCTAAAAAAACTGGGCATTAATTTTAAAGTCGTCAGCAGGACAAAAACTGCATCGAATCTTTGCTATGAAGATCTAAGTGAGGAAATAATCGCTAAATCAACCTTATTGATCAATTGTACTCCACTGGGTACTTTTCCAAATACAGATATCTGTCCGCAGATTCCATACGAAGGGATCTCAACAGGGCATTTATTATATGACCTGATTTATAATCCCGAGGAAACCCTTTTTCTTAAAAAAGGTAAGGCCAAAGGAGCGACCATCAAGAATGGGTATGAAATGCTGGTTCTCCAGGCTGAAAAAAACTGGGAAATCTGGAATCAATAGCATAACCCTAATTGCTAGAAATATTTCCTATTTTTGAACATGCTACATATTAAAACTTTTGTTTTCAATCCCTACCAGGAAAACACCTATTTAATTTATGACGATAATAAAAATTGTATTATTGTCGATCCTGGTATGCACAATTATCAAGAGGAGAATTACCTAAAAGATTATATCGATTCAAATGGATTGAAACCGATACATCTTTTCAATACACATGGACATATCGATCATGTTCTGGGCAATAAATTTGTAGCTGACAGCTATGGTCTGGTTCCTCAATTTCACGAAGGGGAGTTGCCTGTGGTTATTCAGGTTCAAAATTATGCGCCACAGATGGGTATTCGGTATGAACCTTCTCCCATTCCGGAAACCTTCCTTTCGGAAAATGACACGATAAAGATCGCTGATGAAGAACTCAAATTAATATTAGCTCCTGGGCATTCACCTGCACATTTATGTCTGTATAGTGAAAAGTATGGCTTTTTGATCGGCGGTGATGTTTTATTTAAGAACAGCATTGGGCGCACTGATTTGCCGGGAGGCAATCATCAGCAATTATTGGACAGTATTGCAAACAAGATCTATACACTACCTGAAGAAACTATTGTTTACCCAGGTCACGGACCAAGCACAACCGTGGGAGAGGAAAAAAGAACAAATCCATTTATAAGAGCCTAAATCATGAAGCTCCCTTTATTCTTTGCTAAGCGCTATCTATTTTCTAAAAAATCTGTTAATGCCATTAACATTATATCATCCATTAGTATGATCGGTGTTTTGGTAAGTACAACGGCATTAGTGATCGTGCTTTCGTTTTATAATGGTTTAGAGCGATTTATCCTTTCTCAATACAGCACATTCTCACCGGAATTTAGGATTGAACCCGCATCAGGTAAAGTTTTTTCTACCAAGAGTGAGTCCTTTAAGAAATTAAGGTCATTGCCTGCAATCACGTCCTACAGCGAGGTGTTGGAGGACAAAATCCTTGCGGAATACAATCAGCAACAATTCATCGGCAGGATAAAAGGCGTTGAGCCCAACAGCCTACATCATGTTGCCAATGAGGAGATGTTATTGGAGGGGAAGCTTGAAGTAGAGGTTGGCAGCACAAATTATGCAATTCTGGGGACTACCGTCCAAGCGAATTTACAGGTGCCCCTGCAAGGAGATGACAATCAAATTATTCTCCATATACCTGATAAAAATGCCCCAGCAAATAGCATCAATCCATTGGATGACATCAGGTCAAGGGTAATTAAACCAAGTGCTGTTCTTGGCTATCAACCCGGATTTGAAGACCTTATTATCGTTCCAATTAACTTTGCCAAGGACCTATTGAATGAACATGAACAAATTTCAGCGATCGAACTCTATGGCAAGAACGATAACTCTACGGGACTTCAGAAAGAAATCCAAAGTTTGTTGGGCAAAGATTATCTAGTAAAAAATAGGGAACAGCAGAATCCTACATTGTATAAGACGGTAAGGTCGGAAAAATGGATTGTTTTCTTTATCGTCACGATCATTGGAATCATTGCCATATTCAATATTATCGGATCCTTGACCATGTTGGTTATAGACAAAAAGCAAGATATGGTGGTCTTAAACAGCTTGGGAGCAAATAACAATCTTATTCAAAATATTTTCTTCTATCAGGGTATCTTGATTGCATTGATAGGCAGTGTTATTGGTGTATTTGTTGGATTGGTTTTCTGCTTATTACAGGAAAAGTTTGGTTTTGTAACTACGAGCGAAGGTTCCTTATTTGATGCCTATCCTGTAGACATTCGATATATGGACTTGATTCTGATTTTTATGACGGTCATGATTGTTTCAACCTTAGTTTCTTACATGGCATCAAGATTGAATATTCGTGGAATTAATAAAAGAGGGGCTTTAGAGGCGAATTAGTATTTCAGACGCTCCCTACTAAAATCACCACGTTTTATCTGATTTATTAGTTGACCCCAGGCAAATGGATTCAATAAAGGGTTGGCCATATTTTGGTTAATGGCTTTATTCGACATGTTGATATGTCTTTGGAAATTATTATAGGTTTGGATTTCTTCAGCACTTCTCGGAACCAGTTTGGATAATGATGCCAATGCTTGAGGAGAAAGATTTCGTTTAGCTGTTAGTACATCATCTCCACCGATATTCAAGGCTAAGAATTCCATATTAAACTCTTCGATACTAGCCCAAGGCAATGGTGGACCTACGGTAATTACGGGCAGTTCCTCCACTGTAGGAGTCATTTCGATCCGAGCGGTATATTTATCGCCCGACACATTCGGAATACTGATTTTTACGGTTCGATAACCTATCGATGAAAAAACGATTTCGTCACCTTTGTGGGCAACGAAAGAAAAATATCCTTCATGATTAGCGGTATAAGATTCATTACCGTAGCTTTCGTTACGAATTGTAACATAAGGGACGGAAATTTCTGTTCCTTCCGCTAATATATAGCCAGACACCTGCACGATGTTTTGGTTTTGCGCTTTCGCGGAAAATCCAACTGCGAATAGTACAGCAAGAATAGTATATGTTAGTAGAAGTTTCATCTTGCAACAAAACTAGGGAAAATCAGACGTAAGATGCTGTTAAATAGTGTTAACGGCAAAATTATTACAATTGGTTAGGGGTAATGGCGTTTGGATCATTCATATCCGTAAGATTAATTGCTTCAACAGCGACAATCTCAGGAACCGCCTTTTTAATAGCTTGTTCCAAACCAGCCTTAAATGTCATGATACTCATAGAACAATTGGCACAAGTCCCCAACAATTTAAGCTTCACAACGTTGTCCGGTGTAATTTCTTCAATAGAAACATTACCACCATCAGTCTGTAGATACGGTCTGATAGAATCCAATGCTTGTTCAACTCTTTCTAATAAGGTCATTATTTCTTGATAAAATATTTAAACGTAAATATAATATAATTTTAACTAAATGTGGCAAAAACAACCGTAATTCAACATTAAACTGACTTTTAAAGGCTTGTGGTATTCCTGATATTATGCTCCCAACAGCTAATAAACCCATCTTTAAGTTAAAGATTGTTAAAAGCTTTCGGAATAGCGAGTTGAATTATTGAAATCAAGTATTTTCGCGTATTATTAAATAATTGAAAATTAGTTTTAATTCACGTATCTTTGTGGAATGTTTTTAAAGAATCATGTATTTAGCCTAATTGTCGGCTTGTTTCTTTTATTGGGACTGGGTAGTTGTAAGAGTAAGTTCGAAAAACTACGTGCGAGTAACAATGTTCAAATGAAGTATCAAGAAGCTGTAAAGTACTACGAAAAAGAGAAGTACGGTAAGGCTTTAACTTTATTTCAGGATTTATTAACCAAATACCGTGGCACAGCAGATGCTGAGGATTTGAACTATTATACGGCATTTTCAGCATACAAATTAAAGGATTATATATCGGCAAGATTTCACTTTAAGAACTTTGCGGACAACTACCCAAACAGCGAAAGAGCTGAGGAGTGTAGATTTATGTCTGCCTATTGTTATTATCTAGATTCGCCAAGGTCAAATCTTGATCAAGACAATACCCGTAAGGCAATTGATCAGCTTCAATTATTTGTCAATTTATATCCTGATTCGGAAAGAGCAAAAGAAGCCGGCGACCTTATACAGAACCTACGCGATAAATTAGAGAAAAAGGCATTTGATAATGCTAAACTATATTATAACATGGGCCTTCCTGATGATTACCGCGCTGCAGTAATCGCTTTGGAGAATGTATTAAAGGTTTATCCCGATACAAAACACGCTGAAGATATTGAATACCTATTGGTAAAATCGCAGTATCTTTTTGCTGATAACTCCTACCCTCACCGTCAGGAGGAAAGATTCAATCAGATGATTGATTTTTATGACAGCTTTATCGAACATTATCCGGAAAGCAAATATTCAAATGAGCTAAATGGACTGCGCAGCAGTGCTGACCGTAAAATTGCAACCGCTTTAAAAATCATTGCTAATGATGAAAAGGCAAGAAAGCAACGCGAGGAAGATTTAGGGATTTCAACTCCCAACGGCATTCCTTTAGAAAACAATACAAGCAATCAATAGTTAAATAGTATATCCATTTTTATTTATATATGAATCAGAATAAAAATACGGCTCCTAACTCAACTGTTACCAGAGATTTAAGAGAGTTGGACAAAACAACAGACAATCTTTATGAGTCTATCGTGGTTATTAGCAAACGTGCTAATCAGATCTCAGTAGATATTAAAGAAGAATTAAACCAAAAGTTATCAGAATTTGCCAGCAGCAACGATAACTTGGAAGAAGTATTTGAAAACCGTGAGCAAATTGAAATCTCAAAGCATTACGAAAGGTTGCCAAAACCTACTTTGATTGCTATTGACGAGTTTTTACATGACAAGGTTTATTTCAGAAATCCTTCAAAAGAACAAGAGTAAGATATTACCATGTCTTTAAGAGACAAACATATTGTAATTGGTATAAGCGGCAGCATAGCCGCTTATAAGATTGCAACATTGGTAAGGTTACTAAGAAAAGCGGATGCTTCTGTTCAGGTTATTATGACCCATGAAGCAACACAATTTATTACTCCCCTTACTCTTTCCACCCTATCCAATAACCCTGTATTTGTTGATTATTATGATCAAAAAACTGGGGAATGGAACAACCATGTCCATATTGCCGAGTCAGCTGATATAATATTAATAGCACCGGCGACGGCAAATACCATCGCAAAATGCGCACAGGGAATATGTGACAACCTTTTACAAGCCGTTTATCTTTCTGCAAAAAGTAAGGTCCTGATTGCTCCAGCCATGGATCTGGACATGTGGATACATCCTTCTGTCAAAAATAACATGGAGCTTCTGAAGTCCTATGGCAACGGAATTATTCCGCCGGGAAAAGGAGAGCTTGCCAGTGGATTATTTGGAGAGGGCAGACTTGCAGAACCTGAGGAAATCTTTGCTTATATCCTTGACTTTTTCGAAAACGAAAAGCCGTTGAAGGGAAAGAGAGCTCTGGTATCCGCAGGACCAACTTACGAAGCCATTGATCCGGTACGTTTTATCGGAAACCATTCCAGTGGAAAGATGGGTTATGCAATTGCCAATAGGCTGCATGAACTAGGAGCTGAAGTTACGCTTGTCAGTGGACCGACGGCATTAAGCCCAGCTGTGGGAATAAATAGGATTGATGTTCAATCTGCTGCCGAGATGCTTGATGCATGTTCCAAATTCTTTGAGCAGGCTGATATCACGGTGATGAGTGCAGCGGTTGCTGATTATACTCCTACCGAGGTCGCAGATCAGAAAATCAAGAAAAAAGCTGAAGATTTCACGATTTCCCTGAAAAAGACAACCGATATCCTCGCCACTTTAGGCGCTAAGAAACATGATAATCAAACGCTTGTTGGATTTGCATTGGAAACAAATAATGAATTGGAAAATGCAATCGATAAGCTTCGTCGCAAAAACCTGGATTTTATTGTACTCAATTCTATGCAGGATAAAGGTGCTGGCTTTGCGCACGACACCAATAAAATTACCGTAATTGATAAAAATGCTGAAATCCTCAGCTTTGATTTAAAGTCAAAAACGGATGTCGCAAAAGATATTTGCAACCTCATTATCCAACATCAGCAGAACCTGCCTTTATAGGTTTGCAATCCTGACCTCTTTCGGATAATAATTATTGATACGGTTGCCCAATACCTTTACCCAACCCAAAGCAACCTTCTTATAAGTTATCAGACACCAGCCTTTCTTGACAGAATTGAACAATTCTATATCCAATTGCTCCTTCCTTAAAAAGTCCTGTGCATCTTTTAGAGTTAATTCTAGGGATTCAATATTTTTTGAATGATGTATACTCAATGCAAGATCATGCGATGGGACCAATTCCTTTCCCAACCATTTCCCAATCATTGTACCCGCATTTTTTAGGTAGAGCACCTGCTGTACGGCCTTAATACTACTTTCTAAATTTTTCGGAAAGATATGTACATTTTCATTATGTACTAAAGTTGAAAAACTATCAATCTCATTGACCCAAGAAGCTAAGCCTTCTTTTGGAATAGGCGATTTTTCAAACTTGATTTTCTTGAGCGGAAAGCTTGGCTGAATGCCCTTAAGCTTCAAAACCGAAATAAAGAAACCTTCACCCTGAGTTTTATGAGGGTAGAATCTATATCCAAAAGCATTTTTCTGTTCTGAAATAGTTTCTTCAATACCCCAGTCTTTGTTAAAAGGAATTTGAACACTTTCAAATCCATATTCTTCAATCAACCAATCTAGAATATCCTCATTTTCTTCTTTGGAGTAGGAACAGGTTGAATAGAGCAAGGTACCGTTTGTACTGATTGCCCCAACGACTTCAGAAAGAATCCTTTGCTGTCTTTCGCTACACAATTTAACATTAGCTTCGGACCATTCATCGATGCTATCCTCATCCTTTCTAAACATTCCGGAGCCTGAACAGGGAGCATCAACAAGCACCAGATCAAAGAAACCGGGCAACCTTCTAAATGCTGAAGGGTCATTATTGGATACAACGACGTTCGCACTCCCCCAACGCATTAGGTTTTCTTGAAGGATTACAGATCTGCTCTTTATAATTTCATTAGCAACGAGCAAACTATTTGGTGTTAAAATAGAATTTAATAGCGTAGACTTACCTCCGGGTGCAGCACATAAATCCAATGCTCTGATATCCTCATTTGCGCTATTTAAGAATTCAAGAATATGTGCTATAAACATAGAAGATGCTTCCTGAACATAATAACAACCCGCATGGAACAAAGGGTCTAGGGTAAACTTTGGTCTTTCATCCAAATAGTACCCTTCTTTACACCATGGCACCTGCCGATCAAGTTTAAATGCTAAGTTTGTCTTTTTATTGGGGTTTATACGGATAGAGGTTAGTTTTTCTCCATTTTCGTGTGCAGCTATAAAGGCTTCTTGATCAAAGAATGGGTTTAACCCCAAACGTTTGATTAAAGAATTCGGAAGAATATTACTCATATTATGCTAATAAATCTATGTAAATTTACAGGAATTATTTT
>JBEBTR010000128.1:0-9395 GCA_040393725.1 Sphingobacterium endophyticum
ATCAACAAATCGACGAAAACAAAACAGGTGGCATTGCAGAAGGCTCAAGTGATGGAGCAATTCCCGCAAACAACCCTGCAGATGTTTTGCCTTATGACGCTAAGAAATTTATTGAAGAACATTTTCCCGGAACTACAATTATCCACGTCGAAAATAAAACCTCTCCAGTAACAGATGGAACCGTCTTTGAAGTCGAGTTGTCTGACAAAACTGACATTGACTTTGATAAAGACGGTGCTTGGAGGGAAATTAGTACGGAAGGAAATGTAGTGGTCCCTACAGCAGTTTTGCCCCCTTCAGTTCAAGAATATATAAAAACTAATTATGCTGGCCAATCCATTAAATCTGTCGATATTGACATGGATGCAATGGCTGTGGAACTTAATAATGACCAAGATTTGGTCTTTGACCTAAATGGAAAGTTCCTAAGAGTCGATAAATAAATTCAAGAAATTTAAAAAATCCCTTGAACATTTGTTCAAGGGATTTTTTTATAGAATAGTTTTTATGAAGTAAGACTTGCTAAACTCTCTTCCAATATCTTAATTTTTGCTTCAGCATCTGCCTTTTTGTTTTTTTCGTTTTCCACGATTTCCGGTTTGGCATTTTGAACAAATCTTTCATTCGAGAGTTTCTTGTCAACTGAAATCAAAAATCCTTGTAGATATTCAATCTCTTTTGAGATGCGTTCTTTTTCAGCATCAATATCGATGTTATTTTCTAACGTAATATAACACTCGTCCTTACCTGCTAGAAAACTTACTGCTCCACTTACTTTCTCCTTAACAAAAGTTAATTCCTCAATATTGGCAAGCTTAATGATACTATCCTGATATTTGCTATAATCAATATTTGTAGCATTTATAGCTAATGGAAGCGCTACTTTAGGCGATAAGCCTTTTGAATTCCTAATGTTTCGAACTTCAGATATGATTTGTTGTACCGTCGAGAATTCTTTAATAAGCGATTCGTCAAATTGTCCAACTTTTGGAAAATCAGCAATAATGATACATTCCTTCTCAGTACGACCCCCAAAGATTTCATCATGCCATAATTC
This sequence comes from Sphingobacterium endophyticum, assembly GCA_040393725.1. Classification (GTDB taxonomy): domain Bacteria; phylum Bacteroidota; class Bacteroidia; order Sphingobacteriales; family Sphingobacteriaceae; genus Sphingobacterium; species Sphingobacterium endophyticum_A. The sequence goes on from JBEBTR010000128.1 coordinate 1,058, forward strand.
TTCTGTAATAAATGGCATGAAAGGATGTACCAGCTTTAATACCTTTTCAAATAACCCTTTTACAGTTGCCAATGTCTCGCTTTCAATTGCTGATTGATAAGCTGGTTTTATTAACTCCAAGTACCACGAACAGAAATCATCCCAAATTAATTTATAGGTAGACATTAATGCATCCGATAATCTATAATTCGAAAAATGCTCCTCTATTTCAATTAATGCTTGGTTAAATCTACTTTCAAACCATTTAGCAGCTGTTTTTTGTGATGCAGTTGCTTCTTTTTCAACAACTTCCCAGCCTTTAACCAATCGGAACGCATTCCAAATCTTATTGGCGAAATTTCGACCCTGTTCACAATAAGAAACATCAAACATTAAATCATTACCAGCTGGGGAAGATAATAACATTCCAACACGGACGCCATCTGTCCCGTATTGTTCCATCAATTCAATTGGATCAGGCGAATTCCCTAATGATTTTGACATTTTCCTGCCCAATTTATCCCGTACAATACCCGTTAAATATACATTTCGAAATGGCGGCTTTTGAGTATAATCATGACCCATGATGATCATTCTTGCAACCCAGAAAAATAAAATCTCTGGTGCCGTAACTAAATCATTGGTCGGATAATAATATTGAAAGTCAGCATTCTCTGGATTTCTTACCCCATCAAATACCGACATCGGCCATAATCCCGATGAAAACCATGTGTCTAATACATCATCTTCTTGGCGAAGTCCTGATGCCATTTTTCCCTGGCTCTCAAATTCTTTAACTGCTTCAGCCTCAGTTTTTGCAATCACCCATTCGTTCTTCTCATTATACCATGCTGGTATCCTTTGTCCCCACCATAATTGACGTGAAATACACCAATCCTTCACATTCTCCATCCAATGCTTATAGGACGCAAAAAACTTGTCAGGAATCAATTTAATTGTTCCGTCTTCTACATATTCCAAGGCAGGCTTTGACAGTTTATCCATCTTTAAAAACCATTGCATCGATAATTTCGGCTCGATAGCTGCATTGGTACGTTCTGAAAATCCAACCTGTGATTTATAGTCCTCTATTTTTTCAATCTGACCGGCTTCTTCTAATAAAATAGCAATCTTTTTTCTAGCAATAAATCGATCCTCACCAATTAGGATCTGTGCTTTTTCGTTTAATGACCCATTATCATTAAGAATATCGATCACTTCAAGATTGTGCTTTTGTCCTAACTCATAGTCATTCAAATCGTGTGCAGGAGTAACTTTAAGACAGCCTGTCCCGAATTCCATCTCTACATATTCATCCTGAATGATCGGAATTTCACGGTTAATTAGTGGTACCAATACCGTTTTTCCTTGTAGATGCTTGTATCGCTCATCTAATGGATTGATACATATGGCTGAATCTGCCATGATAGTTTCCGGACGAGTAGTGGCAATAATAACATACTCTTCAGAATCTTTTATTTGATAGCGAATATAATATAGTTTCTGATTTACTTCCTTGCGGATAACTTCCTCATCTGATAAAGCAGTTTTTCCTTCTGGATCCCAGTTTACCATACGGATACCCCGGTAAATATATCCTTCTTTATAGAATTTAATAAACGTATCTAGAACAGCTTCTGATAAATCAGGATCCATAGTGAATTTTGTCCTCTCCCAATCACAAGATGCTCCTAATTTCTCTAATTGTTTTAATATGATGCCACCGTATTTTTCCTTCCATTCCCATGCATATTCTAAAAACTCCTCTCTACTTATGGAGGATTTTTCAATTCCTTTCTCTTTTAACATAGCAACTACTTTCGCCTCTGTTGCAATGGATGCATGATCCGTTCCAGGAACCCAGCACGCATTTTTTCCCTGCATTCGTGCACGTCGGATTAACACATCTTGAATCGTATTATTCAACATATGACCCATATGCAGTACTCCAGTGACATTGGGTGGTGGCATGACAATAGTATAGGGTTCGCGATCATCAGGTACCGAACGGAAAAACCCGTTCGACATCCAGTATGAATACCACTTATCTTCTGCTTCTTTTGGATTGTACGTCTTTGCTATGCTCATGATTGTAATTTCATTGTTCTAAAAGGAGTACAAAAATACGGATTTATAGCCTTATTTCCCATCGGTTCATAGCAAATAAATAGTCTATCCCATATATTTGAAATTTTAATCTTTATTAACTGTTTCCTATTCCCATTTAATGTAAATTTGGCGGTTGAAATTTATTATGAAATGAAGAATGTTGTCAAAGATTTAAGGGGCTTCTTGCTTTATTTTGCCTTTTGGCTATTGATGAGCTTCATTGATCGCTTTATATTTCTGATTTCCTTCCCCGACAAAATCAATCTTTCAAATATTAAAGATGTACTGAGCATTTATCTCCATGCTTGGTCTCTTGATTTTTCTATGGCTTCTTATATTTGTGTAATCCCTTTCCTTGGATTTTTAGCACTTAATTTCTCTAATAATGAAGTTCTTAAACGTAAATTGTTGAAATCGTATACTTTTATTGTAATACTCTTTTTTCAAATCATTTCGTTTGCCAATATAAATATCTATAGAGAGTGGGGCGACAAAATATCAAAACGCGCTATTGACGCAATTGCTGAAGACGCAGCAGGTGCAGCGGCATCGGCGGAAGCTACACCTATTTTGATCCCTGTATTAGGAATCGTTATCCTTACTGCTGCTAGTTATGCACTATTTAGCTACCTATTTAGAAATATAAAATTTCCAAATAAAATCCCTAAATGGAAATTAATGGTTTTTCTTTTAACTGGCGGATTTGTCCTATTTGGTTTTATTCGTGGTGGCTTTGGAAGAGCTCCTCTAAATCCAAGTAAAGCCTATTTTTCTTCTAAAACTTTCTATAATCATGCCGCAGTAAATACCCATTATTCCTTAATTCGAGAGTATTTTACTCGTAATCAAAGAATGAGATCCCCCTATAAATATTTCTCCTCTGATCAAGAAATAAAACAAACATTAAAGCCAGTATTTGCCGAAATTCCTGACTCTGCTTTTTCTATTCTAAATACAAAACAACCGAATGTCGTTCTAATCTTAATAGAAAGTTATGTAGCTGATCTGATTGAATCAACTGGCGGGGAAAAGGGAATTGCACCACACTTTGAAGAAATGATTTCAAAAGGCCTTTTTTTTGATCATATATATGCCGCTTCCGACCGATCTGACAAAGGCATGGTCGCCGTATTCAGCGGATTCCCCGCACAAGGGCCAGAAAGTATAATTAAATATATAGACAAACATGAAAATATGCCCGCAATTGGTCAGGAATTCTTCAATGCTGGATATAAAACTTCATTCTATCATGGAGGACAAAGTGAATTCTATAACTTTAAATCTTATATGCTTTCCCATGGAATTGATAGGGTAGTGGACGTCCTGAATTTTAATCCACTCCTGCCAAGAACTTCATGGGGAATTTATGACCACTTAGTCTTTGAAAGGATGATTGATGATCTCGATAAAGAAAAACAACCTTTCTTTTCTAGTATCTTTACTTTGGTAAATCATGAACCATTTGAACTTAATGAAACTTATAAATTTGGAAATGATAATAATGTGAACAAATTTAAAAGTACGGCGTATTATACCGATCAATCAATACATACATTTATTGAAGCTGCTAAGAAAAAAGATTGGTATAAGAACACCTTGTTTATTTTAATTGCCGATCATGGTCATCGTTTACCTTCTGAAAAATGGGATATCTCACATCCTCAACGATTTCATATTCCTTTATTATTTTTTGGAGACGTTATTAAAGATGAATATAAAGGGAAAATTATAAACACAGTGGCAAATCAAACAGATCTTGCTAAAACCCTGTTAAATCAATTAAAACTACCTTCTGACCGATATAAATGGAGTAGGAACATATTGAATAAAAGTATTCCTCAGGTGGCTTTTTATAATTCTAAAGATGCTTTTGGAATTATTACTCCTCAGGATGTTATTTCCTATGATAGAATAGGTAATCAAATAAATTTTAACGCAAATGATCTTTATCCTAAATCTCAGAAAGATAGTTTAGTGAATATCGCTAAAGCCTATTATCAAGGAGTATATGAAGATTTTATGAGATATTAAAGGACATGATTACATTAAAAGGTTGGTTTGGACCCTATGTGGCATTAGCAATGCGCTTATTAATATTATTGCTAGTTTATGCTATTCTTAGACTTGGATTCTATGGATTTAATATTGTGCAATTTCCGCAAGTGTCTTTCAATGAACTGATGCTCATGATGTTTGGTGGGATAAAATTTGATATTGTAGCATTGCTTTATATTAATGTACTTTACATTCTCCTTGAAGCCATTCCTATTCCTTTTAAATATAATCAAGCCTATAGAAAAGTTACTAAATGGATATTTGTAGTCACAAATAGTATAGGAATTGCCTTAAATCTTGTTGATTTTGCCTATTATCCATTTACCCTAAAGAGGACCACTGGAACTGTATTTGGTCAGTTCGCAAATGAAGAAAATATTGGAAAACTCTTCTTTGATTTCGGGATGGAATATTGGTATCTTATTCTAGGGTTTGCTTTAATTATTTGGGGCTTAATTAAAATTTATGATTTAGTTATTGTTGAAAAGCCTAAAGTATTTAATTGGAAATTTTATTCGGTTCAATTAGCATTATTGCTAACGGTTGCTTTCTTATTTGTTGGTGGTGTTCGGGGTGGTTGGGCTCATAGTACAAGACCAATTACTTTAAGCAATGCTGGTGATTATGTCAAAGCTCCAGAAGAAATGAATATCGTATTGAATACACCATTTTCAATTTTGAAAACCTTGAAGGCTGTAACCTTAAAAGAAGAAAGGTTTTTTTCTGATGAAGAATTAAATAAGATCTATCCTGTTGTCCATCTACCAAAAGATTCTGCAGAATTTAAGAAATTGAATGTAGTCGTTCTGATTTTAGAAAGCTTCGGAAAGGAACATATAGGTTTTTTTAATAAGCAATTGGATAATGGAACATATAAAGGTTATACGCCATTTTTAGATTCATTAATTGAACAATCATATACTTTTAATAGGTCGTATGCAAATGGGAGAAAATCCATTGATGCATTGCCTTCAGTTATTACAGGGGTTCCTTCTATTGGTGAACCATTTGTACTTTCAATTTATTCAGGCAATAAAACTACAAGTTTAGCCAAGTTACTGGCAGATAAAGGGTATGAAACATCATTTTTCCACGGGGCGCCGAATGGTAGTATGGGCTTTTCGGCTTATATGCAGTTGGCGGGAATTCAACATTATTATGGTAAGAATGAATATAATAATGATGCTGACTTTGATGGTATGTGGGGTATATGGGATGAACCTTTCATGCAATTCATGGCCAAGAAAATAGATGGAATGAAAGAACCTTTCTTCTCGAGCTTCTTTTCATTATCATCCCATCATCCGTTTAAAGTCCCTGAAAAGTACGCTGGTAAGTTTCCTAAAGGAACTCTTCCTTTGCATGAACCTCTGGGTTATGCTGATTATGCCTTAAAACGTTTCTTTGAAAAAGCCTCTAAAAGTCCCTGGTATAAAAATACATTATTTGTAATCTGTGCTGATCATGCCAGTATGAGTCATTTCAAAGAATATAATACAATGCCTAACTCATTTGCTATTCCTATCGTGTTTTACTATCCCGGAGGAAAGTTAAAAGGTCAGTCTGATAAGTTAGTTCAACAAATAGATATTATGCCTACTGTGTTGAACTACCTTCATTATGATAAACCTTATTTTTCATTTGGCTTTGATGCATTTTCTCCTGAAAAAAATAATTTTGTGGTCAGTAATATTGGTAATATCTATAACTTTTTCAAGGGTGATTATTTTATGACCTATGGCAATAATGAAGTTAAATCTGTTTACAACCTAAAACAAGATCAGTTGTTGACGAATGACCTTAAAGGTAAAGTTCCTCAGGTTCAAGATTCTCTTTTGAGATCTTTAGAAGCTTTTATACAACAGTACAACAACAGAATGATCAAGAATAAATTGGTTGCCGATTAATTGACTAATGTTCTTCCAAAATTATACCTCAAGGAAAACATTTGTTGATTATCAACCTGACCAGGAGAGAAGTGGAAGGATGCGGTAAATTTTCCTTCTATTTTATCAGTTTTAAACGGAACCCAGCCCAGATCAACCCTATCATACCTGTTTCGATGATAGAATGAATCCCCATTAGGTAGGTTCATCGCTTGACCTAAGTACAGGATATTTGCTATGAAAAATCTTTTATAACCCAAATGTACATTAGAAATAAATCCTGTAGATTTTTTCATATCATAGACTGATCGTACGCGGTCAAAACCTATAGCTCCACCTGCATCTATACTCAAGGAGTCCAAGAATGTCTTATTGCTTAAATCAATGCCAATTCTTAACATAATTACCGCATTATCCTGAATGTGTTCATCAATGCTGTCATTACTTGTAAGCGCATTGTGGTATAGCAATCCATCATTCCGTACAAAGAAGTTTCCAAACCCATATTTTCCAGAAATACCAGCAACAAATTGCTCTCTTTTGGTAGGACTTTGTTTACTCATCCAATCGATGAAAATGGATTGCTCTACACTGCCATTTTGATAATTAAAATACATTCCTTCAATATTCGGACGATCATACATGAATGTATCTGATAAAACCATTCGGGGAATATCTTTTAACCTTTCAAATCTTGGCATAAATCCCAATGAAAAGTCAAACTTTTCAGTTTTATAATTATAATATGCTATAGGGTTTAATCGGCTTTTGTTTTCGACATGTTTTCCAAACTCTTGGTTAAAATGGATACCACCATAAATGCGATGGTTTTCCTCTAATTGAAAATATAGATTTGGGGAAATAGTGGCCCCAAAAAATGTTTTGGGGATGGTATATTGAGCACCGTATTCACGATTATCAGCATATCCAAAAAAGTCTACACCTAAACCTATTTTTTGTGCGAAGCTTAAGGTAGATAGAGTTATTAAAAGTAGAGTAAGAAATATTCGCGATATTGATTTATTGTTTATTTGCATAGAATATATTGAATCAACATGAATCCTATAAAAATACAAAAGGTCGCCTGATTTCAGGCGACCTTTTATAAATTATCTATTTATTGGAATTAAACTTCCAATAATAATCTAGCTGGATCTTCTAATAATTGTTTTACGCGAACTAAGAAGCTTACTGATTCACGACCGTCGATAATGCGGTGATCATAAGAAAGAGCAATGTACATCATAGGACGTATGACCACTTGACCATTCTCTGCAATTGGTCTTTGAATAATGTTATGCATACCTAAGATTGCTGACTGAGGGGCATTGATAATCGGAGTTGACATCATTGAGCCAAATACACCGCCATTAGTAATTGTAAATGTACCACCAGTCATTTCCTCAATGGTTAATTTGTTGTCTCGGGCTTTACCAGCTAATTCAGCAATAGCTTTTTCTATTTCATAAAGAGCCATTGAATCTGCATTTCTAATCACAGGAACTACTAAGCCCTTTGGAGCAGAAACTGCAATAGAAACATCAGCAAAGTCAGAATAAACTATTTCATTTTCATCAATACGAGCATTCACTGCAGGCCATTCTTTTAATGCAGTAGTAACCGCTTTTGTGAAGAATGACATGAAACCAAGACCAATACCGTGTTTTTCTTTAAATACATCTTTATACTTAGAGCGAAGATCCATGATAGGTTGCATGTTAACCTCGTTGAATGTAGTCAACATTGCTGTTTCATTTTTCACAGCTACTAAACGTTTAGCAATTGTTTTACGCAATGAACTCATTTTCTCACGGCGTTCAACACGCTCTCCTTTGCTCACTGGAGCAGTTGGGGTAACTGCAGAAGGTGCAGCAGGTTTAGATTCAGTCTTAGCTGGAGCCAATTGAGCTTTTTCAGCATCCTCTTTGGTGATTCTACCGTCTTTACCAGTTCCTTTTATTGTTGAAGGATCGATACCTTTTTCTCTCAAGATTTTTGCAGCAGCAGGTGACGCAGTACCGGCAGCATATGTTTCTGGACTTTCATCGGCTTCAGCTTTTGCAGCAGGTTTAGATTCATCCTTCGCAGCTGGAGCTTCCTCTTTTGCAGGTGCATCCCCAGAACCAGATGGAGCATCGCCATCTTCAATGGTACAAACAACAGCACCAATTTCTAAGGTATCACCTTCTTGTGCAATGATCCGTAGGATACCAGCTTTTTCCGCAGGTAACTCAAACGTTGCTTTGTCAGACTCCAATTCGGCAATGTTCTCGTCCATTTCGACGTAATCACCATCTTGTTTTAGCCAT
>JBEBTR010000129.1:0-9328 GCA_040393725.1 Sphingobacterium endophyticum
TTTTTAACATTTATTAAGTACCATGTATGTATCTTTGCCCGTATCTTAGCCATATTATAGCGGTTTATACGTATGGTTTTGGCGAGATTTTTAATCACTATTTAGGCATTTGAATAAGAAAAAAATAATAAATGATCCTGTTTACGGTTTTGTCACGATCCCGTCCGGATTTATTTATGACTTGATTCAGCATCCTTACCTACAAAGACTACGATATATTAAGCAAGTAAGTATGACCCATTTGGTTTATCCAGGGGCGTTACACACTCGTTTTCAACATGTTGTAGGTGCAATGCATCTAATGAGTCTGGCTATTGAAACCTTGCGTGGTAAAGGGGTTGATATTTCAGCTGAGGAAGAAGAAGCTGCATTGGCAGCCATTCTTTTACATGATGTAGGTCATGGACCATTTTCCCATTCCTTGGAACATACGCTAGTTGAAAGTATTTCACATGAAATAATCTCAGCATTGTTGATGGATAAATTGAATTTTGAGTTTAAAGGACAATTAGATCTAGCAATAACAATTTTTAATGATCAATACCATCGGAAGTTTCTACATCAATTGGTTTCCAGTCAATTAGATACAGATCGGATGGATTATTTAAATAGAGATAGTTTTTTCACAGGTGTTTCTGAAGGTGTCATATCCTTTGATCGCATTATTAAGATGCTGAATGTAAAGGATGATGAACTGGTGGTAGAAGTAAAGGGAATCTATTCTGTAGAGAAGTTTTTGATAGCAAGAAGGTTGATGTATTGGCAAGTTTACTTGCATAAGACTGTTATTGCTGCAGAACAGATGCTGATTAAAGCGCTTACTAGAGCCAAAGAGTTAAGCAATCAAGGAGTTAAACTGTTTGCTACTCCTGCTTTAGATCATTTTTTGAACAATAAGATAGATAGATTGACATTCCTGTCGGACGAGTCGCATTTAGAATGGTTTACTCGTTTAGACGACACAGATATTCTATCAGCTATTAAGATTTGGGCTGATCATGAAGATCTAATATTGAGTATGTTATGTTCAAAGATTATCCGTCGGGAATTGTTCCGAACGGAATTAAGCAACACTCCTTTTTCTGAAAGGTATGTTTCAGAGCTAAAAGAAAGGGTAAAAGAAAAATTTGCAGTGGAAGGAGATGAATTGGACTATTTTGTTTACCAGCAGACCATTGGTAATAATGCCTATGATTCTTCGGTAAGCAAAATCTGTGTGATGATGAAAGATGGGCAGTTGCAGGACATTGCAGAAGCTTCGGATTTGTCAAATATTGAATCCTTATCAAGGCGAGTAGAAAAATATGCCATTACTTACCCCAAGGAGATAGGTCTGATTACATCAGGCCAAGAAATGATTATAAACATATAAAATACAAATATTACTTAATGCAATTCACCGCGGAACAAATAGCGACATTACTTAAAGGACAAGTAGAAGGGAATCCTTCCACTGTAGTTGATCAGCTTTCAAAAATTGAAGAGGCCGTATCGAGCAGTTTGACTTTTTTGGCGAATCCAAAGTACGAACACTATATATACGAAATAGAGGCAGGAATCATTGTAATTAATGAGGATTTAGTTTTACAAAAACCAGTAAAATCTACCTTAATTCGGGTTAAAAATGCATACACAGCATTTACAGAGCTATTAAAGCTATATGATGAAATGCGTAACGAGCGAAGCGGGATTGATGAACAAGTTTATATCCACGATACAGCAACGCTTGGCAAGGAACCATACATCGGTGCCTTCAGCTATATTGGTAAGAATGTTGTAATTGGGGATAAGGTTAAGATCTATCCACAAGTATATATTGGAGACGATGTAAAGATTGGGAACCAGGTAGTTTTGTTGCCTGGGGTCAAGGTATATAAGGATTGTGTGATTGGGAATAAGGTGATTATCCATGCGGGATCAGTAATTGGGAGTGATGGATTTGGATTTGCGCCAAAGGAAGATGGATCTTATGATAAAATCCCACAAATAGGTAACGTTATCATTGAGGATGATGTAGAGATTGGTTCAAATACGGTTGTAGATAGGGCAACAATGGGATCTACACGGATTTTGAAAGGCGTTAAGCTAGACAATCTGATTCAGATTGCACATAACGTTGAGATTGGCAACAATACAGTAATTGCAGCACAAACTGGAATTTCCGGTAGCACAAAGGTCGGATCTAACGTTGTATTAGGAGGACAGGTTGGAGTTGTGGGGCACATCAGCATCGCGAAGGGTTCACAGGTTCAGGCGCAATCTGGAATCAATCGTTCGATTACAGAAGAGAATAAGAAATGGGGCGGAAGTCCGGCATTTCCATATAATAATGAACTTCGCTCGCAAGTGTTATATTCCAAGCTTCCAGAGCTTGAAAAGCGCATTGCAGAGTTGGAGAGGCAGTTAAATGATAAAAATAATAGCTAACTTTACCGGATAATTTTTTTGCAAAATACTAATGTTAGATATGAATGTAAAACAGAGAACCATTAAATCTGACGTCCAATTTTCGGGCGTTGGTCTTCATACTGGTAGGCAAGTAAATGTCACATTAAAACCAGCTACTGAAAACCACTGGTATAAATTTAAACGAGTAGATTTAGATGGTCAACCGATTGTAAATGTAGATGCTGATAATGTAACCAACACGGCACGAGGAACCACAATTTCTCAGAACGGTGCATCGGTGAGTACTATTGAGCATTTAATGGCGGCATTAGTAGGCTTGCAATTGGATAATGTATTGATTGAAATCGATGGTCCAGAGGTTCCGATTTTAGACGGTAGCTCCGCAATCTTTATTGAGAAGATTCAAGAAGTTGGTTTTCAAGATCAAGATGCAGACCGTGATTATTTCGAAGTTACAGACAATATTCATTTTACTGACGCGGAGAATAAGGTTGAAATCGTAGCAATGCCAGTTGATGGTTACCGTATAACCTGTATGATTGATTTTAACTCACCGGTATTGGGAAGTCAGCATGCCTCGATCAGTAATTTAGATGAATTCAGTAGGGAAATTGCAGGTTCAAGAACATTCTGTTTCTTACACGAGTTGGAAGCCTTGGTAAGTCAAAATCTAATTAAGGGAGGCGATTTGTCCAATGCGATAGTTATTGTTGATAAGGAGGTTTCAGAAGGGGAACTTGATAAATTGCAGGATCTATTCCATAAAAGGGTAGAGGTGGCGCAAGAAGGTATTCTAAATAATATTTCATTACGCTATCAAAACGAGCCTGCAAGGCATAAATTACTAGATATGATTGGTGACCTAGCATTGGTTGGGAAGCCTATTAAAGGACATATCATGGCAGCACGTCCCGGACATGCTGCGAACGTTGCATTTGCAAAACGAATTAAAGGGCAGATGAAACGTGAACGAAATAAAAAGAATGTAAAGGTTTATGACCCGAATACGCCACCGGTTTATGATACGGTTCAGATTATGAATATTTTGCCTCATCGTCAGCCATTTTTGATGATCGACAAGATATTGGAACTATCGGAGACGCATGTGGTAGGACTAAAGAATGTGACGATGAATGAGGATTTGTTCATGGGTCATTTTCCTGGAGCTCCCTTATTTCCGGGTGTATTGCAGATTGAAGCAATGGCACAAACGGGCGGTATTTTGGTTTTGAACACTGTTCCAGACCCTGAGAACTGGTTAACATTATTCTTGAAGATTGAGAATGCAAGATTCAAGAATCAAGTTGTACCGGGGGATACTGTTATTTTCAGCTGTGAATTATTGGAGCCAATCCGAAGGGGGATTGCGCGTATGAAAGGAGTAGGAATGGTCGGTGACAAGGTTGTGAGTGAGGCTGAATTAATGGCACAGATCATCAAGGTCAAAGGATAAAACGAAGAAGAATGATTCAACCATTATCATATATACATCCTGAAGCAAAGATTGCACAGAATGTGGTCATAGAGCCATTTTCAACGATTCATAAGGACGTTGAAATTGGAGAAGGTACTTGGATAGGTTCAAACGTGACCATTATGAATGGCGCGAGGATTGGGAAAAACTGTAAAATTTTTCCAGGAGCTGTAATTTCAGGAGAACCTCAGGACTTAAAATTTGAAGGTGAGATCACAACAGCGGAAATTGGTGACAATACCACAATCCGTGAATGTGTGACCATCAACAGGGGAACTAAAGATAGATATCGTACTGTTATCGGTAAGAATTGCTTAATTCAAGCATATAGCCATATTGCCCATGATTGTATCATAGGTGATAACTGCATATTTTCGAACTCGAGTACGTTGGCAGGTCATATCACAGTAGGCGACTATGTTGTATTAGCTGGTATGGTTGCTGTGCATCAATTTTGTAAGATCGGTTCACATGCATTTGTAACTGGTGGTACATTAGTGAGAAAAGACGTTCCTCCTTATATTAAAGCTGCGAGAGAACCAATTTCCTATGCCGGCATCAACTCGGTAGGTTTAAGGAGAAGAGGTTATACGAACGAGCAGATCAATGAAATTCAAAACATTTACCGGGTATTGTTCGTTCAGCACAGTAACTTAGGTAAAGCTTTGGATATTGTTGAGGCTGAATTTGAGGCGACAGAATTAAGAGATGAAATTCTGGGATTCGTAAGAGCATCCAACCGAGGAGTCGTCAAAGGATTTGGACAAGGAAAAAGTTTATAAACATTAATTTAACTACTATTTGAATATAACTTTACAAGATATAGGTAGGAGGTATAATAGAGAATGGATTTTCAGACATCTCGATTATACCTTTTCTTTTGGAAACAGCTATGCAATCTTAGGTCCAAATGGATCAGGAAAATCCACTTTAATTAAGGTATTGACAGGATCATTAACACCCAGCGAGGGCACGATGTCATTCACAGAGGCGGGGAGGGATATTGAGATTGAGCATGTTTTTAAAGGAGCAAGCCTTGCTGCACCTTATGTTGAGTTAATCGAGGAGTTTACCCTGCAGGAGATGATCGAATTTCACTTTAAGTTTAAGACTTATTTGCCAGGATTTGAAATGTCAAGGTTGCAGGAAATTTTGGGTTTTACAAAGAATACCTTTCAAAAAGAAATCAGGCATTTTTCTTCAGGTATGAAGCAGCGGGTAAAATTACTGCTTGCATGTTGTTCTGAAAGTAAGTTGTTATTTCTAGATGAGCCAACAAGTAATCTCGATAAAGATGGTGAAAAGTGGTATCTTGACCTGTTGGTTCAGACGGAAAGTGAAAGGATTTTGATTGTAGGATCAAACCAAGAGCATGAATATTCTTTTTGTAATGCGTATTTACAAATTATGGATTATAAATAAGGTGAATTCAGTGTTTTTTATATTGCTAATCAATTGTTAAGGAATAGTAAGAACTTTCATGATTGTTTGAGAATCTTGAGGATTCCTGAAAGTTTTTTATATTTTTGCGGAAGAAATTTAGAATAATTATGGCAAAAGCTTCAGACGTTAAAAGTGGAAATATACTTCGTTTCAATGGGGAATTAGTATCGGTTGAGGAATATATTCACCGTACACCTGGAAACTTACGTGCATTCTATCAAGCAAGAATGCGTAATGTTAAGACTGGTAAGTTAGTTGAATATAGATTCAGAACAGATGAAGAGGTAGAAATTGCTCGAGTTGAGACGAATGACTATCAATATTTATATGAGGATGGAGAATTCTTCGTGGTAATGGATAACGAATCTTACGAACAATTCAACATTCCAAAAGGCTTGTTTGGAGACACAGCACGTTTCTTGAAAGAAGGAATGAATGTAATTGTAGCTTTCGAAAGTGAAGAGGCAATTATGGCACAGGCACCTGCAAGTGTAGAATTGGAAATTACATACACAGAACCAGCGGTTAAAGGCGATACTTCAACCAACGCATTAAAGAATGCAACGGTAGAAACTGGAGTTGAAATCCGTGTTCCCTTATTCATTAACCAAGGAGATCGCGTGAAAGTAGATACACGTACTGGTGACTACATGGAACGTGTAAAATAAAATATTAGGTTTAGGTTGATTATTCGGTCTTGTTAGCTCCCAAGCTTCAAGGCCGTTTTTTATGGAATTTGTTTTATTTTTAAAGAATATTAACAATCTACTGGAATCCAATTCTAATGAACAAAGCAGAAATAAGAACTGAATATAAATCAAAACGCAATAATCTCTCAGAAGCACAGGTCAAGGCAAAGGACATCTTAATTTTTGAAGAGCTAAAGCAATTTGATTGGTCGGGAATTCAATACTTACACTGTTATCTTGCGATTGCAAAATTTAAGGAATTTGACACGACGATATTTATAAAATGGATTTGGACCCATTACCCCGATATTAAAATCGTGATTTCGAAATCGGACTTTCAGACTCATCTACTTAAGCACTATATTTATGGGCCACATACGGAATTAATATGTAATCCATGGGGTATCCCGGAACCTGTCGCTGCAGAGGAAGTGGAAGCTAGGGTAATCGATTTAGTATTAGCTCCTTTATTGGCGGTTGATGTATTAGGAAACCGCATAGGATATGGAAAAGGATTCTATGATCGATTCTTTGCTTCATGTAAACCTGAAGTTATTCGGACAGGAATATCCTATTTTGAACCGATTGCTGAAATTAAAGATGTCAGTACTTGGGATGTTCCAATCTCTACAGTATTTACTCCGGGAAAAACTTATTTTCTTTAATAGTATGTTTGTGTTCCTTGTTAGAAAAATTAGCTCGAAGTATATACTTTAATAAAATATAGGTCGTTTAAATAATATACAATTAACCATTGCCGTACCAGCAGCATGAAATTGTAAATGAATTATAAGGAGATATGGGACTCAACCATCCAAGTTGATGGTTCTTCTAAAAATAAAAGAAAGTTTGTCTAAAAAGCAGAATAAGCAATTTTCGTTATTTACTCCCTGTAATGCTAATTAAGGCATCAATTTTTGGCTAAAGACCAAAAACATTAGTTTATCCATGCTTTTTAGACACAAACTTTCTTTACTCTATTTATATAGAATTCTGAATTTTATTGTATGATCCACTTGTTTTAACTGCTTGAGCATTTGTTTGTCGTAGGCAGCGTCAATATCGGTAACTGCATAGCCGATCTCTCCTCGGGTCATTAAAAATTGGGAAAAGATATTGATGTTATTTTCTGCATAGATATTATTTATCTGAGCCATGATACCGGGAACATTTTTATGGATATGCAATAACCTATGTGCCCTAGTTAAGTTTGGTAAGGTTAAATTCGGGAAATTCCTGCTTTGAGCTGTATCACCATTATTGATAAAGTCAGCCATTCTTCTAGGAATAAATTCAGCATTTCTTTTTTTGTTCTTTTTATCATCGAAGACCACGATGCCCTTTTCATTACAGATCAATTTGGATAAATGTCCTTTTACATCGCCCAAATAGCCAATCGTTTTTAACTTATCGGCTCTTGCCAATACATCATCTTCTATTTTTTCACCAGGTCCAAGCAATAACATTCCAACGTCCTTGACATATTTTTCTTCGAGGGTTTCTTTCACACGAATTGAAAATCCATCTCTTTTCAGGATATGTGCGGCAATCTCAGGGACCTCACCCACGATTAAGCAGAGGATTCTGTTTTTCGGATAGGAGATGGCTCTGGGTAGGTCATTGACGTAAAGGAATTCATCAAAACTTGGAGCAATGTGATCAGCTTTATCGGTAACGGATTGTCTTGAAATATTTTCCGTAAAAGCAAAGAACTTCTCAATCAATCCAGATTCTTTCAATTGGAAATCGGAGTATCCGTCACCAATTCCGAAGATTCTACCATTAATGTTCAGCTGTTTTAATAGTTTAACTTTGCCGCCTTCATCTGAAAGAGGATTTTCTTCATCATAGCCGATAATATTTCCTTCTTTATCAAATTTAAAGGTATTGGCATAGATATTTTCTTTTTTGATATGATAGGGGCTAACAACCGGAGTAATAAATTCTTTAAAACCACCAGAAACAATCCATGCTGTATCAGAATGTTCCCTAAAAAATTCTTTATTTCTACTGAATGATTTAGAAACCTTCTTTTTTAGATGAGCAATCAATTTGTCTAAATGATCGCGGTTAGCCTGCAAAAGGTTAACACGACCAGCTAAGCTTTCGCGGAAGGATATCTTTCCTTCCATTGCCAAATTGGTAAATCTTTCAATTTCTTTATAGATTTTTTCTTGGTCAGGATGATTCTCTAAAGAAATTCTTGCTAATTCGTCTAGGGCTTCGACCTGTGTAAATGTACTGTCGAAGTCTATGATGTAATAGTTTTTCACTGTTTATGTAAGTTTAGATTGTGACTATAAATAATAGGCTTCACAAACTTCCTTTAGGGTTTGATCTAAAGGCTTGAAGGTATAGCCTAGTTTTTCCTTAATTTTGGAATTATCGTACTGTAATTTGCTGTTTGCTGCCCTTGCTGATTCTTTCGTAATAGCGGGTTTCTTACCGTTAAAAAAGGAAGAAACTTTTGCCAATCTCCATGCTAAAGAAAGCATTTTAGGAGTCGCCTTAATGTTTGGCGCCGGCTTGTTCATCAATACACTGATTTTCGTCAGCAATTCCTGGTTGCTAATGTTCTCAGAATTTAAGATAAATCGTTCGCCCGTTATATCACTGTTCATTAACATGATCATAATCTTGGCAACATCGCTAACATCTACAATACCTACGGATCCTGCTGGGTAAATTTTATTGCCTTTGTTTACCAAGTTGAAAATAGCGCGAGATCCTTTTTCACCCCATCCCAATCCCATGATTACGGATGGATTGACAATGACTGCATCGAGACCTTCGGCAATACCACGCCAGACCTCCATTTCACTTTCATACTTTGCTAGGGAGTATTTAGAGATCTTAGGGTTATATTCCCATTTATCATTTTCATTAACTGGCAGGCCTTTTTTATTGAATCCCAAAGCAGCAATGGAACTGACATGAAGCAATCTTTTATTATGTTCTAGGCAGAGGTTAACGATATGTTTAGTTCCTTCAACATTGGTATGGATAATTTCTGCGGCATCTTCTTTTTGATAGGACACTTTGGCTGCGCAATGATAAACCTGATCAACTTTTGGAATTATGTCCTCAAGAGTGAAATAATCAGTGATTTCAGCATCAACCCATTGAATGAGAGATGAAGAGCGGAGCTGTTCTGGAATAATAGACGATGATCTTTTTAGCGCAATCACGCTTTGCCCATCATCAATGAGGTATTGCAATAATGTAGACCCTAAAAAACCTGTTCCGCCAGTTACTAAAATCACTTCCTAACTTATTGTTGAAAAATTATGTAGTTCAAAAGTAAGTTAATAAA
>JBEBTR010000130.1:0-9305 GCA_040393725.1 Sphingobacterium endophyticum
TCAGAAAGTGCCGGTGTATATAATACCTTATCATAGTATACAAAAATATTGGACACCAATGCCTCACATAAATTCCCAGACTGATTTAAAATCAAAACCTCATCAAATGCATTTTTCTTCTTATATAATCCAGCCATCACATAAATCAAGGCATTATTTGATTTAATCTTAGATAGCTCACTATAAGGCTTCTTATACTCCGTATATACATCAATAATTAACCCAGTCTTCTTATCTCTTAAAGTCTCTGGTTTGCGGTCTACTTGCAAAATAAATCCAGGCTTATTGGTCTCAGGACTGTAGAGTCCTCCTCCATCTCGATATACGATTAAGCGAACCCGAGCTTGCTGACCTACCATATTATTTTTCCGCAAAAGCTCCTCGACCCTTGAACGGACAAAGAAGGAATCAAACTGATCCACATCTTCAAAATGAAGCATATTTAAGCTTTCATGTAAACGTTCAAGGTGCAAATCTAAGAAGCGAACATCGCCATCTTTCCAAAGCATGGTTTCAAAAATTCCGTCCCCGTAACGAAATGCGCGGCTTTCTACGTCTAGAATTGCCATATCTTGAGGTACCACAGTACCGTTGTAGTTAATGTAATGTGCTGGCATAAATTTTTAAGAATCTAACTTTGATTATTTGAGCTGTAACTTCTCCATTTCTCTAATGCTAAACGGAAATCTTCCGGCATTGGTACTTCAAAATGCAAAAATTCCTTAGATTTTGGATGAATAAATCCTAAACTCTTGGCATGCAAGGCTTGACGGGGCAATAAACTGAAAGTATTTTCAACAAACTGCTTGTACTTACTGAAGGATGTCCCCTTTAATATCTTATTTCCACCGTATGATTCATCATTGAACAATGGATGGCCTATTGATTTCATATGAGCGCGAATCTGATGGGTCCGACCTGTCTCTAATTGACACTCTATCAGCGTGACATAACCTAAACGCTCTAAAACACGGTAATGTGTAACAGACCACTTCCCTTTCTCCTCATCATCATACATATCCATGATACGACGATCTTTCAAATTGCGACCAATATATCCCGTAACTGTCCCATCTTCTACTAAATCTCCCCAAACCATTGCGACATATTTCCTTGCAATACTATGTTCATAAAACTGCTTCGCCAAAAATGTCATTGCCCATTCATTCTTCGCAATGACCAATAACCCCGAGGTATCTTTGTCTATCCGATGAACTAATCCAGGCCTACCTGTATTCCCAGGTAATGTAGGTAATTGGTTCAAATGAAAAGTCAACGCATTAACCAAGGTTCCTGTATAATTATTAAAACCCGGATGAACAACCATCCCTGGCTCTTTATTGACAAGTAAAACATCATCATCCTCATAGATGATATCCAAAGGAATATCTTCTGGATAGACCTCTGTATCCCTTGGTGGATCTGGCAATACAACAGTTATGATATCATAAGGCTTTACCTTATAACTAGCCTTAACCTCCTTATCGTTAACTTTGACAGTACCTGCATCAATAGCATTTTGAATACGGTTTCTTGAAGTATTTTCAACCCTATTCATCAGGAATTTATCTATGCGTAATAAAGCTTGTCCTTTATCAGCAACAATCCTTAAATGCTCGTAAAGCTCCTGCTCGTCCTGTTCGTTGTCCAGATTATCAACCATCCTGCAAAAGTAGCATTTTTATAATCATTCTGTTTCCTGAAAGAAAAAAGCATAATTTTATCCCATGACTATTCCTTTTCAGATTTACAGCCCAGTAGAAGAAATTGTTGACCCCATCCTGCTCAATAAGGAAATATCTTTATTTATTAAAAGGGATGATAAAATTCACCCCTTTATTTCTGGTAATAAATGGCGTAAACTAAAACATCAGTTAGAATATGCTAAAGAACATAATTTCAATTTTTTAGTAACATTTGGCGGTGCATGGTCTAATCACCTTCTTGCTACAGCTGCCGCAGCGGCCCAGTTTGGTTTCCATGCTATTGCTTATGTACGTGGGGAACAAATCCGAAATCCCATATTGGATATGTGCCGTATTTACGGAATGGAATTGAGATTTGTAGATCGAAATACTTATCGCGATAAAGCTGAAATTTTCCGAAATAACCATAGCGCTGATGAATTCCTTTTTATTGATGAGGGAGGCAAATCTGAGTTAGGTTTAATAGGATGTTCCGAAATTGTGGAAGAGTTACACCAAGAATATGACCATATCTTTGTTGCGGCAGGAACTGGAACTACTGTTGCCGGAATTCAACAAGGCATTCAACAAAACAACAAAGCAACCAAAGTTCATGCTGTACCTGTATTAAAAGGAGCAGATTTTTTAATGGACCAATTTATTGAATGGAATATTGATCCCAAAAATATAATATTGCACAAGGACTATCATTTTTCTGGATACGCCAAAGTTAAACCTGAATTGATTGATTTTATAAAGTCATTTACCCGTAAAACAGGAATCATGATTGAACCAACCTATACTGGTAAATTAATGTATGCAGTTTACGACCTCATTAAAAAGGATTATTTTAAGCCGAACAGCAAAATATTGGTGGTTCATACAGGGGGAATTACCGGAATATTGGGGCACTTAGATCATTTTTAAATTTAATATGACAATATTCTTAAGTTGAAATCACAATATTGTAATACTTTTACATTCAGAATTCATTCTAAAAACCATCTAAATCAACCCTTAGAAAACAAAATAATTAGAAATGCGCACTAAGCTATTGTCCTTATTAATTTTAATCCTAGCTCAACTTCCATCATATGCGCTTCAAATTGAAATCCATGATACTGTAAGTACAAAGGAACAACGTGATAGTATCCTTCCAACCGCTCATTTATATGATATCGTTGATGGTATTAGAGATATCAACCCCTTTAAAAAAAGTGATAAAAAACCTTCTAGTAAAAGATCCGCGATTTCTTATCTCCCAAATATAAATTATAACCCTTCCATTGGTGCTCAAATTGGAATTAAAGCGGTTGCTGGAAAAGTATTAGGAAGTGAACCCAATACCACAATGTCAATTGCTGCTACTGCTCTAAGTGCGACAACTAGAGGCATTATCGTAGGATACCTCCTGCATGATATTTATACCCCGGGAAATAAATGGAATATTAAAGGGGGTGCTATGGTTGCAAAAGCAGTAGGCCTTGATTATGGTTTGGGAATTGGTGGAACTATTGAAAATCCGAATGAGGAGGAATTAATCCTAAATAATCCTGATAGGCAACGCTATGTCAATAAATACATGGCATATACCATAAATGAAAGAGTTTATAAACAATTATTCCCTGGTGCTTTTGTTGGTGTAGGGGTATTCTTCGAATTAAAGAGAAATCTAAGTACAATTGGAAGCCAGGAAAATATGTCTCCAGTTGAAATATATAGTCGCTGGAATGACTTTGACCCCACCCGCGTTAATAACAATGGTTTCATGGTCAATATGCAATATATGACTAGGGACAATCCTAACTCCGCTTATAAAGGCTATTATTTTGATATGGTTCTCCGAATGAACCAAACTTGGCTCGGTAGTACTCATAATGCGTATCAATTACAAACAGACTTTAGAAAATACTGGCAGCTTTCCACTGACCGTCCAAATCATGTTTTTGCATTCTGGAATTTTGGGTCCTATAATCTTGGAGGAAAACTTCCTTATATAGATCTACCAGGAACTGCGAAAGATACTTATGCTAGAAGTGGTCGTGGATATACTATGGGCTATTTTAAAGGAACATCTTTTTTCTATTCGGAAATTGAATATAGATATCCAATTTTAAGGAATCAATTCTTAAGTGGTGTCGTATTTGCCAACGTACAAACAGCAAATGATTTGATGGGCACCAACCTATTTAAAAAATGGCAGCCAGCAGCTGGTGCAGGTTTAAGAGTATTATTCAACAAAGCGACCAGAACGAATCTCTGTATAGATTATGCTTTCGGAAAATTCGGTCAGCATGGTTTATTCTTAGGTTTGAATGAAGCATTTTAAAAATCTATATATCAGAAACATATAAATTATTATTATTCATGTATAAAAATAAGGTTGCACTTATATCCATCGCAAGTATATTATCATTTTTAGACAGTCAAGCACAGGTAGTTAATACGGATACGAGCATTAACGAAATCGCCCCTATTGAGATAAAAGCTCATTTTAATTCACAAAGTATGCTTGACTTAACCAGCGCTGCGAAAGTGGTTACCAAGAAACTTTTGGAATCTCAAGCTCCAAATAGTTTCTTAGGTGCAATTAATACAACAACCGGCCTTAGAATGGAAGAAAGATCTCCAGGCAGCTACCGTTTAGCATTACGGGGTAGTATGCTCAGATCTCCTTTTGGCGTTAGAAATACTAAAATTTACTTAGATGAAATTCCTTTCACAGATGCTAGCGGAAACACTTACCTCAATATTTTAGATCCCGTAGGAGTTAATGCCATTCAGATACTTAAAGGACCAGATGGATCCCTTTTCGGTCCTAATTCAGGTGGTGTTATTCGTTTTATTCCTGAAGGATTTGGGCCAGTAAATAATGAAAAATCCTTAATGCTTTCAAGTGGTTCTTTTGGATTATTCCACGAACAATTGCAAATAAACCATCAGGTTAACGAGAATTATAGTTTTTCTTTCGATCAAGCCTATTTACGCTCAGACGGTTATAGACAGCATACAGCTATGGATAAATTGTTTTTCCAAACAGCACATCAATGGAAATATAATCAACAAGGGAAGCTAAAATTCTTTGGCCTTTATGCTGATTTAGGATATCAGACTCCTGGAGCACTTACCCAACAACAATACGATGAAGATCCTACTCAAGCAAGGCCTGCTGGCGGACCATTCCCTAGTGCAAAGGATCAAAAAGCAGGAATTTATAATAAAACTTGGATCGGAGGAATAACTAACGAGTACCAGTTCAATAATAATTTAAAACATGTAATATCCATTTTTGGAAGTAGTACAGATATAGAAAATCCTTTTATTACCAACTATGAACTTCGTGATGAAAAGAATATTGGACTAAGGACTTACCTATCCTATGAAAATCAAGATAAAGAAAACTTCCTTTGGGAAATGCAAATAGGTGCAGAAGCTCAAAAGGGATGGTATCATGTCAAGAACCACGAAAATGATTTAGGGGTAATGGGCACTCTTACAGATGATGATAATTTAGAAAATGGACAACATTTCTATTTCTACCGAGTAAAAACAAGACTTTATCAAAGACTCACAGCTGAGGGCTCTATTGGGCTGAATTTCAATACCATAAATTTTAAAAGAAACATTCCTGATGAAGGACAGGCAAATGGGAAAATTGATTTTAACAACACCTGGATGCCACGAGTTGGACTTTCTTATGCCGCATTAAATAATCTTTCTATTAGAGCATCAATCTCCAAAGGATATTCTACACCTACAATTGCCGAAGTTCGATCCTCTGACAATAAGATAAATCAAGATCTTCAAGCTGAAACTGGAATTAATTATGAAGCAGGTATCCGATTTGAAAGTAAAAATAGAAGATTCATAGCAGATTTAGCAGCTTATAACTATCAAATGGATAATGGAATCATTAGGCAACTGAATGAATCTGGAAGTGAATATTTTGTTAATGCCGGGAAAATAGATCAAAAAGGAATCGAAGCTAATATTCTTACTCAATTGATCAGTTCAGAGTACAGCAACTTTCTACAGGGATTGATTCTTTCTTCAAACCTGACTTACCAGGACTATAAATTTAAAGAATACGTCATCGGTGAAAATAACTTTAATGGAAATAAGGTCACTTCTGTTCCAAATTGGATTTGGGCAAATACCCTTTCATTTAAATTTGTTAAAAACATAGATATTAACTTATTACATAATTTCACATCAAGCATTCCATTAAACGATGCAAATACTGTTAACGCTGATAAATACCATATTCTCCAAGCAAAGGTATCCTGGTTAACACCAATCACAAATAAATATAATCTTCAAATTTTTGCTGGGGCAGATAACTTGCTCAATGAAAAATATAGCCTTGGAAATGATATCAATGCAATGGGAAATCGATATTTTAATTCAGCTCCAACAAGAAACTTCTATGCTGGGATAAAGGTGATTTTATAGTTTTTGGATAATTCCAGATTCTTTACAGATTTATTCCCTTAAATTGTAGCATAACATGAAGATATTAATCATAGAAGACGAAGTAGCCCTACTACAGACCATCGAGGAATTTCTCAAATCTGAGAACTACCTCATTGAGTCTGCAATGGATTACCATTCAGCACTGGAAAAAGTAATGAATTATCAATATGATTGCATCTTATTGGACATTATGCTTCCCGGTGGCAGTGGTTTGGATATCTTAAAAAGGTTAAAATCTGAACATAAAAAACAGCCAGTTATTATTCTTTCAGCAAAAGATTCTGTTGAAGACAAAGTGCTTGGACTCGAAATTGGCGCAGATGATTACCTAGCAAAACCATTTCATTTAGCAGAACTTTTAGCAAGAGTAAAATCAATAATAAGAAGAAATGCACAAGATGGTGAACAGTTTATTATATATAAAAACGTGACTCTTAACCCTGATAGCAGACAAGTTTTGGTTGATGGAAATAACATTTCTTTAAACAGGAAAGAATTTGATTTATTCTATTATTTTATGCTTCGTCCAAATAAATTAATGGAAAAAACCACTTTAGTAGAATCAGTATGGGGGGACAACTCCGATCAAGCAGATAATTTGGATTTTATCTATTCACAAATAAAAAATATTCGTAAAAAGCTCAAAGAGGCAAAGGCTGATATGGACATACAGGCAGTTTATGGTGTAGGATACAAACTTATATAATGGCTGTTTCAATAAAATATTATACAAATAGATTTCTTGCTATCACCATCTTAATCATAATGGCGGTATGGGCATCTTTATTTTATGCCTTCCTAATGGATGAAGTCTATGATAATATCGATGACGGTCTCAAAAATCAAAAATTAGAGATTATACGAGAAGCCTATAATAATCCTGAAATTATTGAATCTAATAAAGATTATGGCTTTAATAATTTCAAAATACTACCTTCTCAACCTCAAGAAGACATTGACAAAAATCATTTTAGCCGTGAATTAATGTATATGCCTTATGATGATGAAGACGAACCGTACCGAATTTTAAAAACTGGATTCTATTCTAAGGATAGAGTGGCCTATACCCTGCTCATTCGTACCTCTACTGTAGAAGAAGATGATTATTTAATAAATCTTGCCATCGCATTAGTCGTGCTATATTTAGTGATCGTCTTAAGCATTTTGACCGTCAATTATTTCGGTATGAGCAGAGGATGGAAACCATTTCAACAAATTCTCCAAAACTTAAGTAACTACAGGTTTGGCCACACCAAAAGCTTTGAACCTATTCCTACTAAGGTTAAGGAATTTCAAGAACTAAACCAGCAGATCAATAAAATGATCAACCGGAATGAATCTGTATTTCAAGAACAAAAACGTTTTCTGGAGAACGCTTCGCATGAATTACAGACTCCGCTTGCCATAACGATAGGAAAGTTAGACTTAGTCCTTCAAGAAGGAAATCTTCCCGAAGATCAAACGATAAAGATAGCCGAAGCAAAACAATCCCTACATAGGATGGTCGCCCTCAACAAATCACTACTGATGCTTTCCAGAATTGAAAACAATCAATATACCCATACTGAACCTGTCAACTTCAACGAAATTATATTACAAAAACTGGAAGAGCTTGAGGACATTGTGCAATTCAAGGAAATTGATGTAAAAGTTGTACAAAATGGAATATATTTAACTCAGTTTAATGCAGAATTAGCTCAAATCCTTATATCTAACCTCCTGAGGAACGCTATTAAGTACAATAAAGAAAATGGGGCCATCCATATTGAGGTTTCTGAAGATGAAATTGACATAGCGAATGTCAGTCATGCTGGAGCATTAAATCCTGAATATATTTTTAAACGATTTCATAAAGAAAATCAAGATAGCCAATCTAATGGCTTAGGATTATCTATTGTCCAAACGATCCTAGAAAAATTCCCCAACAATTTTATTCAATACGAATACCTAAACAATGAACAGCATTTCAAAATAAAAAAATTGAAATAATTTCCTATTTCATAATTATTCCCAATTCTTTCCAGATTTGACATCGAAATTTGATTCAAACAAAGAATTAAATATCATGAAAAATCTAATAAAAGCAACATTGGTTTTACTGATCGCAGGACCTTCTTTCCAAGCAAATGCACAGGACAAAATTATCGAAGTCAACAATCTTCCCAAAAACGCACAAAACTTTATAAGTTCTCATTATGGAGCGGATAATGTATCGTTAACTAAATCAGAAAAAGAATTATTTTCTTCAATTGAATATAAAGTTGTCTTAGCAAGCGGAACAGAAATTGAATTTGATAATAATGGCAACTGGACAGAAGTTGATGCTAAAACGAAAGCCGTACCTCATCAAATTGTTCCAGCTAAAATAAAAACATACGTTCAAAAAAGCTTCCCGAACAACAATATCGTGCAGATCAAAAAATCTTCTAAAGGATATGAAATAGAACTTACAAATGGTATTGAAGTTAAATTCAATAAAAATGCAGATTTTATTAAAATCGACGATTAATTAGCAAAACACTTACATTAAATAATTACATCTAAAACAATAAAAATGAAAAAGTTATTATTAGCAATTACCTTATTATTTTCAATCGCAACTTTAACCATGTCATGTGACAAAGAAACTGTTATCGACGAAAACGGTCTACCAACTACCGCGACTCAATTTCTAAATCAAAACTTCAAAGGCATCAAAGTATTATCAGTTGTTGAAGAAAAAGAAGGTTTATCAGGAAAAGAATATGATGTTCTTTTAGACAACGGTATCAAAGTGAAATTCGACAAAAATGGTGATTGGTTGGACATTGAAGCACAAAACGATAGCGCGAGCATTCCAGACTCTTTAGTCCCTACTTCTATCCTATCATATGTAAAAGAAAAATACCCAAATGCTGGTATTAACAGCCTTGAAAAAGAAAGACATGGTTACGATGTTGAATTAACTAACGGCTTAGACCTTGTATTCGATACCAACGGAAATTTCGTTAGAATAGATAGCTAAGGAGTATTTAGTAGTTAGTAGTTAGTAGTTAGTATTGAGTATTTAGATGCCTGTCTAACTGAATAAAGTTTGTTAGGGGCATATATTAAAACAAAAAATCAGGGATAAACCCTGATTTTTTGTTTTTTAATTGATTATGGAAT
>JBEBTR010000131.1:0-9289 GCA_040393725.1 Sphingobacterium endophyticum
AGCGGACGAGCTGTGGACAATGTCCTAGCGAGGTGTGGACCATTCACGACTAAAACACGAGCAAAACCAAATGAAAACCAATACACATTGTGGCTGTTTTTGAGTAAGGTTTCTGTCACTTTGTCTATTTTATGTACAATTCGACTTGTTTAAGACATTATTTTTTCTTTCTTTGTGGTAATAATGCGGTTTGGAATTAGTTTTGATAATCACTATTAAAATAGAAAACAAGATATTAAAGATATGTATTGGATAATTTTCATTGGAATTATGGTGGTAAGCTGGATAGTTCAGTTTACATTCAGGAATAAGTTTAAGAAATATTCGGAGATGCCGTTGTCTTCAGGTTTATCAGGAGCAGAGATTGCCCAGAAAATGCTGAACGAAAACGGAATTAACGATGTACAGGTTATTTCGGTAGAAGGGCAGTTGACGGATCATTACAATCCGGCTAATAAAACTGTTAATTTAAGTCCGGATGTTTATCATGGTCGTTCGGTAGCTGCGGCTGCAGTTGCATCACATGAATGTGGTCACGCTGTTCAGCATGCGACAGCATATTCATGGTTACAGTTTCGTTCGGCAATGGTGCCTATCGTTAGTGTTGCCTCTAAACTGACAACATGGGTATTGATGATCGGAGTTATTATGATGGCGTTTTCTGGAAACGTATATGTTCTAGCTGTTGGCGTTGGTGCGTTGTTCCTAACAACATTGTTTAGTTTTATCACACTGCCAGTTGAGTTTGACGCTTCGAATCGCGCTTTAGCTTGGTTGAACGCATCAAATATTACACATAGCACAGAAGAGCATGATGGAGCGAAGGATGCTTTGAAATGGGCAGCAATGACTTATGTAGTAGCAGCGCTTTCAGCATTGGTTACTTTATTATACTATGCTTCCATACTTTTCGGAAGAAGAGACTAAAAAAATTGAGGATTTCACCTTGTAAAGCCCAGATCGAAAGATCTGGGCTTTTTTGGTTTTAAAGCTTGTTTATTTGGGAGATCGTAATAAAAAATTAACAATAATTTAATTTTTTATCGCTTAAACTATTGGTATTGATTGTTGTCATATCCTAAAGAATAAATCATATTAACCATAAAAGATGAAAAAATTAATTCTTTCCCTCACGGGTATCGCCATGGCATTGGGCTCCTTTGCTCAGTCTGATACACTTTATTATAATCTAGATCGATTTGGAAAAGTAACTTTTGAATCATCCATTAAACCCGATAGTAAACTTGATTCAATGGCTTTAAGAAGTGGTTATTTAAGACCTAAGTCCATGCTTCCAGATGGTTATTTTGTTGAAGTCAATGGGTTTCAGGTTAACGAAAAAGGTGAGTTATATTGGCAGCGGGTATTTTATACGGATTTAGAAAAAAATGATCTATTCCTCAAGCTAATTTCAAAAGGAATTAAGGATGTTTATGTTTCTGATAATAGTATAGCGGGAAACATTTCTAAAATTGAACCTAATTATTTGGGTATGAATGTTCCAAAAAATTCATTTAAATCACCTTTAGTTAACTCTACTATTAATGCAGCACTCCTAATTGAATATAAGGAAGGAAAATATCGAGTTACCCTGTCCAATTTAAATTTTGATGTTGAAGAACATAACATTAACAGAGTGAGTAGTGTTTCTTATTATGAAATCGTGGAACAATATAGTATAAATCAATTCGCCGTTCAAGTTGGAAAAGAAGGTGCTTACCTATCCGAGAAGTTTAGGAAGGATTTCAGCAAACCTATAAATTTTACTTTAGAGAAGCTATTCGAAATTGATAACAAAATCTATTTAAAGAGTTGGTAAATCTTAAAAAAATGACTTATGAAAACTATTTTAATAACTTTTGTGGTTCTGTTTGTGGGTATCAATGCATTTGCTCAAAATTCAGTACAAAATGATACTTTAACTGTGGCTGTAAATAAGGATGGAAATATCCTGTGGAAGCAAGAGAACAAATCTTTTGAACATCTGCATTTGAAACTAAACTCTGCTAATAAACTGGAGTGGAAAAAAACTTTTACCTCAAATTTGGATGCCCCAGATCTCTTTATGAAATTAATTTCAACAGGGTATTTTAAAGATTTTTATATACATGACGGGCAATTTTCAGGATCGTTTAATGGAATTTTTCCGGACTTTATGAAAATGGGTATATCACAGTTTGATATGCCTAGGTATTTAGTTTATTCGGTCATCAATGGAGGGATTAAGGTTGAGGTTAGAGAAGGAGAATTTACAGTAACCATTTCGCAACTCATTTTACAGAGAACAACGGAGTATGGCACATTCAAAATTGGGGAGAGGACAAAACTTGAAACTCAAGCTTTTCGACGGGGTAAATTATCGCCTGCATTTATGGAAAGTTATGGTAAAATAATTGATTTCACATTTGATCAGTTGATGGGTAATTTAATAGAGCCAACAGTAAGCGAGGATAATGAATTATCATCAATGTAAAAAGGAAATTAGCTGATATTGAAGTCCAAATCTTAAATTAAACGAGCAAAAAGCTATATTTGTAAGATAAAGTCAAAACAAATGTTTTACAAAAATCTTCAGTTTTACGCTGGGGATTGGGCAAGGTATTGATTAATAGAAAGTTAAAAGATGTTTTCAAATCTACAGGATAAGTTAGACAGAGCCTTTAAAGTATTAAAGGGGCAAGGTAATATTACGGAAATTAACGTTGCAGAAACGATGAAAGAAATTCGCAAGGCATTATTGGATGCCGATGTGAATTATAAGACTGCGAAAACGTTTACCGATGAAGTTAAGCAAAAGGCATTAGGTCAGAATGTATTGACCAGCATTTCTCCGGGTCAATTATTGACCAAGATTATGAATGATGAGCTTACTGAGTTAATGGGAGGTACCGTTACTGAGCTGGAAATTACCAAGAATCCAACCATTATTTTAATTGCAGGATTGAATGGAGCGGGTAAAACTACGTTCTCTGGAAAACTTGCTAACTTTTTAAAAGCATCAAAAAACAAAAAGCCATTGTTGGTTGCAGGAGACGTTTATCGTCCGGCGGCAATCGATCAGTTGGAGGTTTTAGGCCAGCAAGTTGGCGTTCCGGTGTATGTTGATCGGGAATCTACTGATCCAATTGGAATTGCTGTTGCGGGTGTAGAAGAGGCCAAAAGAAATGGGAATAATGTAGTTATCATTGATACGGCGGGTCGTTTAGCTATAGACGAGGCGCTTATGAATGAGATTACAGCAGTTAAGGAAGCGACCCAGCCACATGAGATCTTATTTGTGGTTGACTCGATGACAGGTCAAGATGCGGTGAATACGGCGAAGGCATTCAACGATCGTTTGGATTTCACTGGTGTTGTATTAACTAAATTAGACGGTGATACGCGTGGTGGTGCAGCCTTGTCCATTAAATCTGTTGTCAATAAGCCGATCAAGTTTATTGGTACAGGTGAGAAGATGGAAGCACTTGATGTTTTCCACCCAGACCGTATGGCTTCGCGTATTTTAGGTATGGGTGACGTTGTTTCCTTAGTTGAAAGAGCACAACAGCAGTTTGACGAGAAGGAAGCGGCAGAACTTCAGAAGAAGATCCGCAAAAATAAGTTTGATTTCAATGATTTTAAATCTCAGATCAAGCAGATCAAGAAAATGGGTAACATGAAGGATTTGATGGGTATGATTCCTGGCGTCGGTAAAGCGATAAAGGATGTTGAAATTGATGACGATGCATTCAAGCCGATTGAAGCGATTATAGATTCGATGACTCCATTTGAGCGTGAAAATCCTGATGCAATTGATCCTAAGCGCAGAGCACGTATTGCGAAAGGTTCAGGAACCAGTCTTGATGAAGTGAATAAGCTGATGAAACAATTTTCAGATATGCGTAAGGTAATGAAACAGATGTCAAATCCGGGTATGGCAGCGAAAATGATGCGCAACATGCCTAAGATGCCTGGGAAACCTTTCTAAGGGTTGCTTTATGCCTTGATAAAAAGACAAAGGGTTGCAGCTCAAGCTGCAGCCCTTTTTTAGGCTTAAGAAGGTTATAATTTAGGGCGTATTGACCTGTTCTATTGAAGTTTGTTTGCTTGTTTTGTATATTAGTGTAGATTGATTAGGCAAGAAAGCTAAAATCCTATAAATTGAATTGAATTAATTGTTAATTTTGCATTATGGACGACCCCGGGCAGATATCGGAATATGGTAAAATACTATTGATGGCAATTATTGCTGTTGTATTGGTTAGTGCCACCATGTTTTTAGCTCGTATACTTTCCCCTAAAAATCCAAATCCTATCAAATTGAGCACTTATGAATGTGGTGAAGAGACCACTGGAACTTCATGGGTTCAATTTAATCCTCGATTTTATGTTATTGCTTTGGTGTTTCTTCTTTTTGACGTGGAATTAATTTTTATTTTTCCATGGGCGACAGTTTTTGGAAATGCGGAATTCATTGCTGCAGATTCGAGGTGGGGCTGGTTTACCTTAATAGAGATGGCAATTTTCTTAGGGGTTCTAATCATTGGATTATGGTATGTGTGGAAGAGTGGGGATATCAGCTGGATAAAGCCTACGCATCAAAAGCCCACGGTTCCTGTGGGGATACCGGCATCGGCCTATGAACAATTGAATTCAAAAGAATACCAGATTCGAGATTATAAGGAACAGGAAATAGAAGAGGTTCTTGCAGAAAAAGCCTCTTCACCCGTGAAAATGGGTTTTAAACCAAAATTTAAAAAACCAAGTTCAGAATCATGAGTTTAGATAAGCAGTTGCAGCAAAATAACGGGGTAATTATCGCAAAGATGGATGACCTATTAAATTGGGCTAGGCTATCTTCAATGTGGCCGGTTAGTTTTGGGATTGCATGCTGTGCGATAGAGATGATGGGTGCCATGGCATCGACTTATGATTTAGATCGATTGGGCGTCTTTCCAAGGCCTTCACCAAGACAGTCTGATGTAATGATTATTGCCGGTACAGTTACTTTTAAGATGGCTGATCGGATTAAAAAACTATACGAACAAATGCCCGATCCGAAATATGTGATATCAATGGGTTCATGTTCAAATTGTGGAGGACCTTATTGGCAGCACGGATATCATGTCGTAAAAGGGGTGGACAAAATTATTCCAGTGGACGTGTATGTGCAAGGATGTCCACCTAGACCAGAAGCCCTGATAGGTGCATTCTTAGAATTACAGAAAATAATAGAACAACAGTCTTTACTGAAAGGGGATATATTTCCAGAAACAGTGGAGCAATAGAATAAAATATGGCTAAAGATTTTTATGGTGATTTGCGCCTAGGGATTTTAGGCGGAGGCCAATTAGGTCGAATGCTGATCCAGGAGGCAATAAACTTTAATGTTAACATTCATGTGTTGGATCCCGATCCAAATGCACCTTGCAAAAAACTGTGCAATCAATTTGAGGTCGGCTCCCTTTCTGATTTTGATACCGTTTATAATTTCGGTAAAGACCTTGATATGGTTACTATTGAAATTGAGAAAGTTAATGTAGATGCCTTAGAGGCTTTGGAGAATGAAGGGGTATTGGTATTTCCGCAGTCGAGAGTTATCAGGTTGATTCAAGATAAAGGATTGCAGAAGCAATTCTTTAAACAAAATGATATTCCAACATCGGCATTTCAATTTATATCCAATAAAGAAGGGTTAGCATCAAGCCAAATTCAGCTGCCATTTATCCAAAAATTGCGTAAGGATGGGTATGATGGTAAAGGTGTTAAAAGAATAAATAGTCCAGCAGATTTTGCGGATGCATTTGATACAGCGAGCATTGTAGAAGAACTGGTTGATTTTGAAAAGGAGATTGCGGTGATGGTTGCCCGTAATGATCGTGGTGAGATGGCCACTTTTCCGATGGTAGAAATGGAATTTAATCCACAGGCCAACTTAGTGGAATTCTTAATATCTCCATCGACCTATTCTTTTGATATACAGACCAAAGCTGAAAGTATTGCGATGAAGATTGCCAATGACCTTCAGATAGTTGGTGTGTTAGCTGTTGAAATGTTCCTGACGATGGATGGAGATATACTTGTAAATGAATTAGCGCCAAGACCACATAATTCGGGACACCAGACGATAGAGGGTAACTTTACCTCCCAGTTCGGCCAACATTTGCGAGCAATCTTTAATTTACCCTTGGGCGATACAGCATCGCGAGCAAACGCGATTATGGTCAATTTATTAGGAGAAGAGGGATATGAAGGTTTGGCAAAATACGAAGGAATTGAGGAAGCTTTAGCTATCCCTGGAGTATATGTGCATTTATACGGTAAGAAATATACCAAGCCATTTCGTAAGATGGGTCATGTCACGATTGTCAATCAAGATCGTGCATTGGCGATCGAAGTTGCGCGAAAGGTTCAGAATTTGATTAAGGTAATAGCATAATAAAATTAGAAAAATGGAAAACGCTAAAGTAGCTGTGATCATGGGGAGCAAGTCAGACTTACCTGTCATGCAAGATGCCATTGAAGTTTTAAAATATTTAGGTGTGGCATTCGAATTAACAATCGTTTCGGCTCACCGTACTCCGAAGCGTATGTTTGATTTTGCGGAGCAAGCCGCAGGCCGAGGGATCAAGGTCATTATTGCTGGAGCGGGTGGTGCAGCGCATTTACCAGGAATGGTAGCCTCTATTACGCATCTTCCAGTTATTGGTGTTCCGGTTAAATCCTCAAATTCGATTGATGGTTGGGATTCTGTGCTATCGATCCTGCAGATGCCAAATGGTATTCCAGTAGCTACAGTAGCCTTAAACGCAGCTAAAAATGCTGGCATCCTGGCAGCTCAGATCTTAGCGACTAGTGATGAGAACTTGGTTGCAAGAATTCAGGAGTTCAAAAACGAACTAAGGGAAAAAGTGGAAGAATCCGCTGAAGAAGTTGAAAGATTAGTGTTCTAATTTCTTAAAGAGAAAATATAAAAAAGGCGGAATTGAGGTTCCGCCTTTTCTATTTTATTTAAAGTTCTTTTGCATGTAATCGAAACTCTTTTTGATACTTGCATATTTATCTGGGCTATAGATTTCATCCTGTTCAACGAAAGCATATTTCAAACCACTTTCATTGGCAAATTGAGATATATTCATAAAATTAATACTACCCGTTCCAACTTCAGTATATTTAATGCTCTTGAAAGTTTCCATTAGGTCCAGGGTATCTCTTTTGCCTGTTTTTGGATCAATCTTATTGATATCCAAAGGTGTTGAGAATGCTCTGTCCATATCTTTGATATGCCACAGCGGGAAGCGACCAGGATGTTTATCGAAATATGATTGTGGACTGGCACCAGCTTTAGTAATCCAGAACATATCTAATTCGAAATCCACTAGGTCTTTTTCAGTAAAAGCCAAAAGGACATCGAGTCCATTTGTTCCATTTCCAAACTCTTTAAATTCCCAGAAATGGTTATGGTAACCCATTTTAATACCAGCTTTTTTAGACATCTCACCAGCTTTATTCAGCTGTTCGGCCATGTATTGATAATCGGATTGATTGAGTTTATTCAATTTATGCATCGGAGGAACAGGAGCAATGATATATTCTTGACCTAGGTTGTGCGCAATTTCAATGTATTTCTCAATGTTTTCTTTATCGGTACTGTCTTTATCTAAATATTTTCCTAAATCATAGTGGCCACTATGCGTTTTAAGGTTGTTGTCATTTAAAATCTTCTTGAGTTCATCGATAGAGACACCCCAAAGGGTTCCGTTTGTTGGGTCAGCACCATAGGTTTCCACATGAGTATAACCTATTTTAGAGACAGATTTTAAAACTTCTTGAGGATTTTGAGCTAGCAGTTCACGTAGAGTAAATAGTTGCAAGCCTATGTTTTTGAGGGGTGAACCCGATGTTTTTTTCATGCTATCGCATGAAATCAAGTGTGGAGCAACCAGACCGCCAACTAATCCCATGCTCGCAAGCTTGATGAAATTTCTTCTTGATTGTGTCATGCAGAATGTAATTTATTAAATGAATATAGGTAAATTTTTAATAAAAAAAGGATTCTTAATTTTAAGAATCCTTTTAAGAATATTCTTGAATAGAATGACTAAATAGTCATAATATCTTTTTCTTTCAGTTCGGCTAATTGATCAACTTTAACGATGAAAGAATCGGTAAGTTTTTGTACTTCAGCTTCACCGGCTTTGATTTCATCTTCAGAAGCGCCATCATTTTTTAATTTCTTAATCGCTTCGTTGCTATCCTTACGGATATTACGAACAGCTACGCGACCTTTTTCAGTTTCTTCCTTAACTTTTTTCACTAAGTCACGACGACGTTCTTCTGTAAGCGGTGGAACGGCTAAACGGATAATGGAGCCATCATTTTGAGGGTTTAATCCAATATTAGATTCCATGATTGCTTTTTCAATCGTAGAAAGAAGGTTTTTTTCCCATGGTTGAACAACGATTGTTCTTGCGTCAGGTGTGTTTATGTTGCTAACTTGCGATAATGGCGTTGCTGTGCCGTAATAATCAACATAAATTCCATCAAGCATACCGGGACTAGCTTTTCCAGCGCGAATCTTAGTTAATTCAGATTCTGTATGAGCAACAGCTTTAGCCATGCCTTCTTTGCATTCGTCCAGTTGAAGTGAAATGAATTCGTTCATATCTTGATTTATTATTTGCTTAAAATTAATTACTTACTACAGTTCCAACATGTTCACCATTGGCTAACTTCAATAGGTTACCAGGTTTATTCATGTCGAAAACGATGATAGGTAGGTTGTTTTCTTGGCAAAGAGTAAATGCAGTCATATCCATTACATTTAACCCTTTTTCATAGACATCAGTGAAAGTTATTTGGTCAAATTTCTTTGCATTAGGATCTTTTTCTGGGTCGGCAGTATAAATACCATCTACGCGAGTACCTTTTAACACGGCGTCAGCATTGATTTCAATAGCACGTAGAGAAGCAGCTGTATCCGTAGTGAAGTAAGGGTTTCCTGTTCCGGCACCGAAGATGACGATACGTCCCTTTTCTAAGTGACGTACAGCACGTCTACGGATAAATGGTTCACAGATTTGTTCCATTTTAATTGCTGTTAACAGACGGGTTTTCATTCCGACCTTTTCAAGGGCATCTTGTAATGCCATTGAATTGATGACAGTAGCTAACATTCCCATGTAATCCGCTTGAACGCGGTCCATTCCGGCTTTCTCAGCGCTCAGTCCACGGTAAATGTTACCACCACCAATGACGATGGCGATTTCCATGCCTAAGCTATGAAGTTCCTGAATGTCTTGTGCGTATT
>JBEBTR010000132.1:0-9074 GCA_040393725.1 Sphingobacterium endophyticum
AAATTAACTGTACTTTTACCCCCATGAAAGTATCTCCAAATACTTTAAAATGGGGTTTGCGCTTATACCCACCTTTCTTTTTCCAACGCATTTGGGTGCGTCGGATTATGAATAATTTCCTTGGCGCAGATGTAAAAATCAACAAAAGTATTTTTAATATAAATTCCAACAAAACCATTTTCGGAGGTACCATTTTTTCTGCAATAGATCCTTTTTACCCCATCCTTCTCGATCAGTATTTTAAACATCAAGGAATTGAAAGAACGGTTGCATGGTTGAAAACGGCTCACATCGACTATATTAAACCCGGAAGGTTTGATCTCGAAGTGAGTATCCGTTTGAAGCAATCGATCCTCGATGAAACCTTACAGACCATCAAGAAAGAAGGTAAAGTAGTTCGGACATTTCAAACCCAAGTATTCGATAAGCATGGAACTTTATGTGCCGTAGCGCATAATGAAATTTATATCCGTGATCTCGACTTTAATTTTGAAACATTAAATCCTGCTCCCACTCCTATGGAGAAAACGAGCATTGAATTATAATTAAAATATCATGAAAAAATTATTCTTATTAAGTGCAGCGTTTTCAATTGCCTTTGCCTCATGTCAAAATAAACAAGTTGAAAATAAAGATCAAAAATTATCTGATCAAGCCATCGCAATCCATGATGAGATAATGCCTCAAATTTCTTCTTTCGACAAAACTACGATTGTTATAGATTCCATCATCAGCAACCTTGCAACCATCAAAACTTCAAAAGCAGAATTAGATACTGCTAAGGCAAGAGTTGATCTATCAAACCTGAAAGATAGCATCGAGAATGCAACTGATAACATGATGACTTGGATGAAAGATTATGATGCTATGAATGAAGACGAAACTTACCAACAAAAAGAAGTGGATAAAATCACAGCCATGAAAAAGCAGTTTGAGCGTGTATCAGAAAATATTAAATCCACTTTAGCAGCATACAATTAATCCTTTGACCACATGAAAAAGTATTTTGGCGGAGCATTAGCAGCCTTAATCTCAAGTGTTATTTTATATTCCTGCAGCTCATCAGAGAAGAAACTTCCTATATATGGGGAAAGAAATCCCATAGAGAGGGAAGTTGATGGTAAGAAAATAATCGATACCGTTTACCATACCATTCCAAATTTCTCCTTTTTAAATCAAGACAGTACCGCTTTAACGCAGGATTTCTTTAATGGCAAGATATACGTAGCGAATTTCTTCTTTACGCATTGCCCAAGTATCTGCCCAACTATGCAGCGAAATCTATTAAAAGCCTACGAGAAGTATAAAGGAAACGATAAAATTGCATTTCTATCTCACAGCATAGATTTTAAATATGATCTACCTTCGGTATTGAAAGATTATGCCAATAAATTGGGGGTTGATAATGATCAATGGCAATTTGTCACTGGTTCAAAAGCTGACATTTACGGTATTGCCGAAAAATATATGGTATACACCAAGGAAGATGCGAATGTTCCGGGTGGTTATGACCATCAAGGCTATTTGGTTATCATTGACCCTGAAAAAAGAATCCGTGGCGCCTATGACGGTACCAACGACGAGCAGGTCAATCAATTTCTACAAGATTTAGATGTCATCCTAGCTGAATATAAATAATGATAATCCGTTATTTTTTTGCTTGTATAAGCCTCGTTTCCATACTTTACTTTCTATTCTCCTGCAATACGGATTTAAGTGTGGAAACGATGCAATATGCAACGAATGGTCAAAAATTATATGTTACCCATTGCCAAAATTGCCATGGAGCAAAGGGCGAAGGTTTGGGGAAACTCTATCCCCCACTAACCGATATACATTTTCTTCGGGAAAACAGAAGTCAATTGGCTTGCATAGTCAAAAATGGTATGTCCGGAGAAATAAAAGTCAATAACACCATATACAATCAACAGATGCCTGGAGTACCTCAACTCTCTGCTGTTGATATTGCCTATGTGCTAACCTATGTAACTACCTATTTCGGGGATAGCAAAACCCATTTCAAAAAAGAAGAAATCGAAGAATTTTTAAAAAATTGTAATACTCAGCGTTAGTATCAAGCTGTCTATCTACTGAATTTGATGATATATTTTTGAACATTCTGAGAATATTCAGAAATCAAAAAATATATCTCCAGCTCCTTTAATTAGTAAAATTTACTGATTATCAATTGTTTATATAAAAGTTAGGGGTAAAGAAAAAGGTTTTCAAACGGGGAGAATGAAAACCTTTAATAACCAATTATAAACCTAAATTATGATACTACAAAGGTAAGTGTAAAAAATACACACGTCAAGAGTAAATTGAATATTTAACAATTTCTTAACACTGAAATGACAAGCCAGGTAAAAATCCCCAAACAATGCATTATATAACGAATACGTGACAAAATAGAGTCAAAAAAAAGCATACATTTGCAACCGAATGAACATTCAATTGACAGAAAAAAAAGAACAGATCTTCTTTAGCACGCTCAAATTAATCAACACCTGCGGATTCCACGGATCCCCAATGAGCAAGATTGCTAAAGATGCCGATGTAGCCGTCGGCTCAATCTACCATTACTTCCCTTCAAAAGAGGATTTAATTCTAGAATTATACTGGTATTGTAAAGAAATCTTAAACAAGAAAGTTTTTTCGGCGGTAGACCCTACCTTGCCTTATGAAGTCAGATTTAAAGCTATCTGGAGAAACTTAGTGCTTTACTACCTTGACAATCTAGAACATTTCGGATTCTTGGAACAATTCTATGGCTCACCTTTCTATGAAGGGATCAGAAAGAACATCTTTCAACAGAAGTCTGAAAGAAATGTCCTGATCAATTTTTTAGATGAAGGTGTTAGGTTAAAACTTTTAAAAGACTTGAATGTTCGATTATTAATTTCCGCTTATCTAGGAGTTGCTATATCCCTGGTTAGAGGATGTTTATACGAAAATACTAAACCTACCGATGAAGAAATTGACATCATGGTAGACATCATTTGGAACGGGGTTAAAAAATAATATATATGAATTTAAGAATTAAGGACTTATTACTTTATGTTTCCTTTACTGCGATCTCTGTAGGATCTGTATTTGCCCAAACGACAAATAATTTAAACAGTAATGTGACATTGGATGAATTGATTCAGTATGCATTGGAAAACAAAATCGAGGTGAAACAATCTAAACTCGACCAAGAAATTGGTGAACGTGAAATTGCTTCGGCATTATCGGGCTGGTTTCCTCAAATTAATGCTTCTGGAAACATTTCCCATTTTATGCAGCTTCCTACCGCGAACATCGGTGGACAAACTATTTCAATGGGGCAGAAAAATACTTCTGCACTTACCTTTCAAGCAGATCAAGCAATCATTAACCCTGGACTTTTTCAAGCTTCTAAGGCTGCAAAATACATTAGACAACAAAACAATTTGAGTGTTGAAGACACTAAAATCAATACTGTTGTCGATGTTAGCAAAGCATATTACGATATTTTAACAAGCGAAGAACAGATTAATATCATTCAAGAAAACATTGCGCGCCTAAACAGACAATACACTGAAGCAAATGCTCGTTATGAAACCGGATTAGTCGATAAAACAGATTATAAAAGAGCTCAAATCTCCCTGAACAATGCCAATGCTGAATTAAAGTCGGCATTAGAAATCAGAAAATATAAATACGATTATCTAAAATCCTTACTAGGAATGAATCCTAATAATGGTTTGACCCTATCTTTTGAAAATCAAAACATGGAAAGTAATGTATTGATGGATACAACTGAGGTATTATCCTATGCCAATCGCGTTGAAATCAGACAATTACAAACATTAAAAGATATTCAAAAGTTAAATACCCAATATCAAAAATGGCAGTTCCTTCCTCGGTTAGGGGCATTTGCAAATTATGGGTTGAATTATAGAAATAATTCATTTGCTGATTTGTATGGTGATAATTTCCCACAATCAAGTATTGGTTTAAGTTTAACTTTTCCCATCTTCCAAGGGGGTAAAAGAGTTCAGGAAATCAAAAGGTCCGAACTACTTGAGTCAAGAATTGATATGGATATCGAAAATCTAGAGAACCAGATTGGAGCTCAATATTCGGCAGCAATGGCAAATTACAGGGCGAATATCAATGAATGGAGAAATGCTAAAGAAAATGTAGACTTATCTGAAGAAGTTTATAACACGATAAAATTGCAGTATGATGCGGGCGTGAAAACTTATTTGGAATTAATGACTGCTGAAACCGATTTAAAAACCAGCCAATTGAATTATTTGAATTCATTATATGCTGTATTATCAAGCAAGTTGGATATCCAAAAAGCATTGGGTACCGTCAATATTGCAAATTAACAAGTAACAACCTCAACTCAATATACATCAGAAATTACAACAACATGAATACGAATCGCATACTTTCAACACTTATTATAGGCTCTGGTCTGTTCTTTACAGCATGTGGCAACAAAGACGGAGCGCAACAAAAACAAGGTCCTGGTCAAATGCAAGCTCAGGCAACTCCGGTTACAATGGCCGTGGTTCAACAAGAAGTTGTTTCTGGGCAACGTAGCTACCCTTCAAATGTGGTTCCTTTACAAGAAACAGAAATCAGAGCTGAAGTATCTGGATATATCACCAGCATCAATGTGGCGGATGGTGCTTTTGTAAGCAAAGGTCAAAGACTTTATGAAATTGACCGTGTTCGTTATGCTGCAGCTGTTGACCAAGCTAAAGCTAATCTTGAAATTGCTAGAGCAAATCTGGCAAGGGTTGAAAAAGACTTACAGCGTTACCAAACATTGGCGGACAAAGATGCGATTGCTAAACAAACATTGGACTATGCTTTTACGGATGTAAATAATCAGAAAGCACAAGTACAAGCTGCCGAAGCTGCTTTAACTACAGCTAGAGTGAACTTACAACGTTCAACTATCGTTGCTCCATTCTCTGGAACAATCGGAATCTCACAAGTTCGTACAGGGGCATTGGTATCAGCAGGTACTACCCTTCTGAACACCATCAGTTCAACAAATCCAATCGCTGTAGAATTCCAAATCAATGAAAAGGAAATTATGGAATTCAGCAACCTACAGTCAGGTAAGGACCATACGCAAATCAACTTGACCCTTCCCGATGCGAGCACCTATGGTTCTCAAGGAAGAATTTCAACCATTGACCGTGCTGTAGATCCTCAAACAGGAACTTTAAAGGTTAGAGCAACTTTTGATAACCCAAACAATACGTTACGTGCGGGTATGAACTTAAACCTGAATGTTTTGAGCACATCGAAAGAAGAAGCGATTGTAATTCCTTACCGTGCAATATTTGAACAATTAGGATCATTCTCTGTGTATACCGTTTCTGATAGCAGTACTGCAGACTTGAAACAGGTGACTTTAGGACAGAAATTAGGTGATCGTGTTGTTATTGCTACTGGACTAACTCCAGGTGATAAAGTTGTCGTTGATGGAGTAACTTCCCTAAAGCCAGGCGCAAAAGTGGTAGATAAGGCAACCATGGCTCCACAGGCGACACCACAACAACAACCGAAAAAATAAGTGCTATTCCTCAAAAATATTTAAAGCATGATCTCAGAAGTATTTATAAAAAGACCGGTAACGGCGATGGTGGTTTCCATATTGATTTCGATCATTGGGGTAATTGCTATCACAACCTTACCAATCAGTCAATATCCAAATATTGCTCCGCCAACGGTTTCCGTTTCTGCAACGTATACCGGTGCGGATGCTCAAACCGTAGAAAAAACAGTAACAACCCCAATCGAAAGTCAGATTAACGGTACGCCAGGAATGATTTACATGAGTTCCAACAGTACTTCTGACGGTGGTTCCCGTATTACCGTAACATTTGAAGTTGGTACCGACATCGATATCGCAACCCTTGACGTACAAAACAGGGTAAGTATCGCTGAACCGGTATTGCCAGAAGCCGTTCGTCGTTTAGGGGTTACAACCCGTAAGGTAAATACAGATATCTTAATGATGGTATCTTTAATTTCTCCTGACGGTAGCCGCGATATTAATTTCCTTTCTAACTACATCAACCTCTACCTAAAGGATGCATTATTGCGTGTTCCGGGAGTGGGTGATGTACAGGCCTTTGGTCAACCTTTCGCGATGCGTGTATGGTTGGATGCCAATAAGCTGGCTAATATCGGAATGTCGCCATCAGATGTGAATGTAGCCATTCAGGAACAGAATACGCGTATGCCTGGGGGTTCCGTAGGTGCCCGCCCGCAAGAAAACATGCAGGTATTTGAATACCCAATTGTGATGGATTCTGACCTTGAAGAAGTTGATCAATTCGAAAACATTGTCGTTAAAACTAACGCAGATGGTTCAATTGTATTATTAAAAGATATAGCACGTGTAGAACTGGGTCAGTTTAACTATGGTATCACCAACAAAGTGAATGGTAATACCGCTTCGGGTATGATGATTTCTCAAACTCCGGGTGGTAACGCAGTTCAAACTGCTGAGGGTATCTACCAAACCTTGGAAGATTTGAAAAAATCATTCCCTCCAGGTGTTGATTATGTGGTTGGTTACGAAACAGTATCTGTAGTTAATGCATCCATTAGCTCTGTTATCCATACCCTAATTGAAGCATTGGTCTTGGTAACCTTAGTTGTATTCTTCTTCTTACAAAGCTGGAGAGCGACCTTGATTCCTTTATTGGCCATTCCAGTTTCGATCGTAGGTACGTTTATTTTCTTTACTCTATTTGGATTCTCAATCAACAATTTAACGATGTTGGCATTCGTCCTCGCCATTGGTATTGTGGTGGATGATGCGATTGTCGTTGTTGAGGCCGTCCAACATTATATTGATCATTATAAAATGGATGCCAAGGAAGCGACTATGCGAGCCATGAAAGATATCACGGCACCTGTAATCGCGATTGCCCTAATCTTGGCAGCGGTATTCGTTCCAGTAGGATTTATCCCGGGGATGGTTGGTAAGCTTTATCAACAGTTTGCAATTACCATTGCTGTATCGGTCATGTTATCCGCATTTATCGCCCTTTCCTTGACTCCTGCATTATGTTCAATCATGTTGAGACCTTCTGCAACGACAAAAGACTCGAAAGGATTAAATAAATTCTTCTATAAATTCAACGTTTGGTTTGATAAGGTTACTTACAGATACTCTAAAGGAGTTAAAAAAGCTATTAAAGCTGCACCATTAGTATTAATTATCTTGCTGTGTATATTCATCGGAACTGGTTGGATGTTTACTGCAAAAAAAGCCGGATTTATTCCAAATGAAGATGGTGGTATTTTCTTTATGGGTGTCAGTCTGCCAGAGGGTGCCTCGAGTGCGCGTACCGAGGAAGTCCTTACCGAATTAACGAATGATCTACGTAAAGATTTCCCTGAAATTAATTACGTGACTTCCATCAACGGTATGAACTTATTGAACCGATCCGCAAAACCAAATGGTGCTTCCCTATTTGTATCCTTAAAACCATGGGAACAAAGGGAAAAAACAGTAGCCGAAATCACGGGTGCCATCATGGGTAAATATCGTGGCTACTCTAAAGCAACAGTTATTGCTGCGACACCGCCTCCAATCCCTGGTCTGGGTACTGCCGGTGGTTTTACCATGGAGATCCAAGATAGACAGACTGTTGATATCAAAGATTTCGAAGGTATGGTAGGCCGATTCTTAGCTGCTGCTAATCAACGTCCAGAAATTGGAATGGCATATACATTATTTAACAGTAATTCACCAAACTATAAGTTACAGGTAGACCGTGAAATGGCGAAAAGAATGGGTGTTCCTATTTCTAATATTTACAGCACGATATCTTCTTATTTAGGTAGTAGCTATGTCAATGACTTTACAAAATACGGCAGAAATTTCCGTGTGGTAACTCAGGCAGACACAAGCTACAGAATGCATATTGAAGATATCAATAAGCTTTATGTGAAAAATGTTCAAGGACAGCCGGTTCCTATCTCCAATTTGGTTCGATATGAACTGACCACCAATCCTTCCATTGTGAACC
This sequence comes from Sphingobacterium endophyticum, assembly GCA_040393725.1. Classification (GTDB taxonomy): domain Bacteria; phylum Bacteroidota; class Bacteroidia; order Sphingobacteriales; family Sphingobacteriaceae; genus Sphingobacterium; species Sphingobacterium endophyticum_A. The sequence continues at coordinate 8,037 of JBEBTR010000132.1, forward strand.
ACTTTAACATTTTCCGTTCTATCCAAATCTCTGGTGAGGCTGGTCCGGGATATTCTTCTGGTGATGCAATCAAAGCATTAGAGGAAGTAGCTGCCGAAACATTAACAGACGGATACTCTTACGAGTTTTCAGGACTTTCATTACAAGAGAAACAATCCGGTAGCAGTACGGTGCAGATCTTCGCACTCTGTATCCTATTTGTATTCTTATTATTGGCTTCACTTTACGAAAGTTGGTCTGTACCATTCTCGATCCTACTATCGGTACCTCTTGGTATCTTTGGTGCGATCCTAGCTCTGACATTATTACCTAATTTGGATAATAACATCTATGCGCAGATTGGTCTCGTAACGATTATAGGTCTAGCAGCGAAAAATGCGATCTTGATTGTAGAGTTTGCTAAAGAAAGGGTTGATATTGGAATGAATCTGATTGATGCCACGATTGATGCCGTTAAACTTCGTTTAAGACCGATTATCATGACATCATTAGCCTTTATTTTAGGTATCATACCATTGATGTTATCAACCGGTGCCGGAGCTGTTTCCAGACAGACAATCGGCTGGACGGTATTCGGAGGGATGACCGCAGCAACATTCTTAGCCATCTTTATTGTTCCCGTGCTTTTCGTAGTCATCACTCGATTTGCATACGGCAAGAAAAAATTAGCTGAATTAGAAGCTAGTTTTGATGAAGAGAAAAAGAAAAATCTAAGTGCTCACTAGTGCACAAAAATATCATAGAAAAGGCCCATTCAAAAAGATGGGCCTTTTTCAATTAAAATACCCTTGCATTTTCTGCTGGCTTCGTATTTAATCCATCCAGAAACTTCATGGAAGCATGGGTACCATCACAAAATGGTTTATTGGAGGATTGCCCACAGCGGCATAAGGTCTGTCGATTCCTTACCTCAAAATAATTCCCATTGGAACTTTTCACCGGAATGCCTCCCCACAAGGCAATAGGTCCACTGCATTGATTAGGCATATCTTCGATTAGCCCTACAGTCGGTTCGACATCTTTATCCTCAATCGGCGT
>JBEBTR010000133.1:0-8860 GCA_040393725.1 Sphingobacterium endophyticum
CCTCCCTTGCGGAGTGGTGCAAAGATAGGGACAAATTGCATTCACTTCCAAGACCTGGAGTGAACTATTTTTGCATTGTTTGCGTAACTCGCTATCCCATTGGTGAATAATTTTCATAATTAGGCTGATATAAGTGGCCAGAGAAAGGTTTTAGAAAGGGAAATTGCTTCTCCTATATAAAACAGCAGGGGCAATCATACAAAAACAGCTCAACTATTTTTTCTTTGATTTTTCAGCAAGAGGATTAAATTTCAAACAGACATCAATCCAAAACTCTAAGCTTTTCTTATCCTTATAACCATCATAGTTCACTAAACAATAACCATCCAATTTTTTTCCCCGCATTATCATAGGCTCTACTCCTCTCCTTTTATTTAATTGATCAGCTTGTTCAGGGTCGATCCGGCACATCAACTGTTCCCCCGAAACATTGACACACATTTTACCATCAGCTAAAAAAGCTATTCCTCCAAACATGTTTTTCTCTTCCACTTCTAAAGACGTAGTCTCAGCCAGATACTCCCTCACTTTATTTGCTAGATTTAAATCATATGCCATACAATACTTATTATAAATAATGTTTAAGCTGAAATCAACTTCATTATTAAAACCTTAGTTTTTCAACAAAATTTTTCCGTTTTGTTTGCCGCTCTTTACTTCTGCTAATCCAACAACGGCATCTTGCATTAAAAGGACCTTGGAGATATTGATTTTAATTTCACCTTTTTGAATCTGATCCAATATTTCATTTAACTGTCTTGGATTAGGTCCAGAGTTGAGAAGGAATCCATTTACATTCTGAAGATTGAGCAATTCCGGATCGGGTTCTTGAACAAGACTGACAATCGTTCCACCTTCCTTAATTAATGGAATAAGGTTATTTTGATTTTCTGTTCCGATAAGATCGACTACCAAATCCATTTCCGGCAAACCATCTAGATAATTTTCCACTTTATAATCGAGATAAAAATTAGCTCCCATATCTAGCACTGCAAATTGATATTCTTGAGAACCGACGGCATAGGTAATAGCACCAGCCTTATTTGCAAATTGAACCGCATATGATCCGACATTACCGGAAGCTCCTACAATTAAAACCTTTTGACCCTCCATCAATTTACCTTTTTCAAACAGTGCATGCCAAGCAGCTAAGGAAGAAACAGGACAAGCGGCAGCAGACTCAAAGGCGAGTCCAACAGGGATTTTACTTAATTCATCTGTTTTGACCACGATTTGTTCTGCAAATGCACCACCATAGCTTTTGGGATTGGCACAGACATAATCACCCACCTGAAATTCATCCTTAGTATTAGAGATTTCAACAATTACACCAGAAAATTCTGCACCTGGTATAAATGGAAATTTGATGTGTGGCAATGGAATAGTCTTTTCCAGAACCTTAACATCAAATGGAATTATTCCTGCATAAAGTACATTGATCAAGGCAGTCCCAGGCTTTAATTCAGGATCCTGAATACTTTCATACCTCCCATTTTCTATATCTCCAAATTCATTATAGACTATTGCTTTCATTGTAAAACTTTTGTATTTAATAAATTCCTTTAAAAGGATATAGTTTTGAATTTAACATTTATTATTTACAAAATAACCATTTCGATTATTTTTATACCCTCATTATCAATGTTTTAATCAACTTATTAATAAAAATTAAAAAAAATATTTTGATTATACGAAAGCCTTCGTACATTTGAATACGAAAACATTCGTAGATACTAATTGAAAGCGCATGAAACCGACAGAAAGCGAAATGGAAATCTTGCAGGTCCTTTGGGATAAGGGACAAAGCAGTGTTAGAGAAGTTTTTGAGACCTTGGACAAAAAGGACGTTGGATATACCACTATATTAAAACTTATGCAAATCATGCTTGACAAAGGAATGGTTATTAGAGATACGAGCTCGAAGACCCACCTTTACCAAGCGAAATTAGTTAAGGAAGAGATCCAAGAAAAAATGTTGGATAAAATGATTGACTCGGTATACAACGGATCAACATCTCGATTAGTTATGCAAGCCTTAGGAAACGAAAGAACAAGCCAAGAAGAATTAGATGAGATTAAGGCCTTTTTAAAAACCCTTGAATTGAATTAGACATGGAAAATTTCATCATCAATTTTAGCCATGCCCTAGGCTGGAGCATTACGCATTCCTTGTGGCAAGCATCCATTTGGTTTATTATCTATAGTATATATACTATGTTTAACCCACAGCTTACGGCAAAAGCAAAGCACAATGCTGCATTTGCAACTCAAATCTCAATTTTCATCAGTTTTATTTTCACATTTATCTATTTCTACCAGCTAGGAAATCAATCTATTGATTTAAGGAATATCCGTCCAGAAGATTTTAAAAATATTGTTGGCCAAATCAGCGATGAGCAATTTAGATTCGAAAATTTATTGCCATACGTTGTATCGGGGTATTTGTTAGGGTTTATCGTGCAGATCATGTTATTAACAAATAGCTTATTAAGATTAAGGACAATAAAGTACAAAGGTCTGGATTCTATTCCTGAAAATTGGAACAAGCTATACGAAGGGGCCAAGCAAAAATTAGACGTTAGGCAATCCGTTGGGCTATATTTGTCCAAAAATATTTCGGTGCCAATAACTCTCGGTCATATTAAACCATTCATTCTCTTTCCTATAGCTTATGCGAACAAAATGGACTTAGCCCACGTGGAAGCCATCATACTACATGAGCTGGCCCATGTAAAAAGGCAGGATTACCTTTTCAATCTATTAAAGGTAGGCATAGAAACGATTATGTTCTTCAATCCATTTATCTGGGCATTATCAAAAGTTATGGAAAGGGAAAGAGAACATGCCTGTGATGATATGGTGGTGGAACATATTTCCACGCCATTATCCTATGCACAAGCCTTAGTGAAATTGGAAGATTTGCGCATGCGATTAAATCCAGCATTAACATTAGCAGCAACTGGAAATAAAAATCACCTATTAAATAGAATCAAAAGAATTACAAAAATGGAAACGAATTATAAAAATGTAAGGCCACAATTGATTGCGGTATTACTAAGCGGGATTGGAATTTTAACTTTGGCATTCCTTATACCTTTAAACAAGAGTAATGCTCAGGAACATCAAGCTTCTGAAACAAAGGTTCAAGTAACTAATAAAGTAATATATGACACGGTTAGGCCGGACATTCCTGAGCCCGCGCAGGTTCCATTGAATGCTAAGGAGCCAAAAGCAATGGTTATACAGCATGGGAATATGGTTATTGACACTGTGGAATTGCCATTAGAAGTTAGAAATAAAATCCGGTCGATTGAATCAAATTCTAAGAAAATTCAAGAATATTATGATTCTAAGGAGTGGAAGGATAAGATTGCTGAAATTAATGCGAATGCTATGAAAATACAGGAAAAATTTAATTCACCTGAGTGGAAAGCACAGATGAAGAAAATTGAAGAGAACAGCAAGAAAGTGACGGCTTATTTCGAAAGTCCGGAGTGGAAGAAGCAAATGGAAAACATTGAGGGGGAAGCGGCAAAAGTTCAGGAGTATTTCAATTCATCCGAATGGAACAATCAGATAAAAAAGATTGAAGATGACAGCAAAAAACTAACTGCATATTTTGAGAGCCCAGAATGGAAGCAACAAATGGCGCAGATAGAAAAGGAAGCTTCAAAGGTTCAGGATCACTTCAACTCGCCAGAGTGGAAGAAACAGATTGAAAAAATAGAAGCAGATGGCAAAAAACTAGAGGAGTATTTTAAGAGTCCAGAATGGAAAAAGAAAGAGGAAGAATGGAAGAAGCTTCAGAACTCTCCGGAATACAAAGAGATTAATAAGAAGTATCAGAAGGATTTAGAGGAGTTAAGAAATAAGAAAGGAATCTCAAAAATTTAAAAGAATATAATTTATTGTTTCGTTGTTTAGTTTTAGGAGGCCTCAACTGAGGCCTTTCTTTTTTTGATGTTGATAAAAGCGATAAATTAGTAATATTGTATTGGAAAGAAAAGCTAATTGAATGGAGCTAATTTATTGGATTGATTTGTTGGGAACCATGGTTTTTGCCATTTCTGGAGCAATGGCAGCAAACAGAAAAGGTATTGATGTATTTGGTGCCACATTTATGGGGTTTGTCACTGCTATTGGTGGAGGCTCTCTAAGGGATGTATTTTTAAATTTAAGACCCGTATGGGTGGAGGATGGAAATTATTTATTGGCCATCTTATTAGGGGTTCTGATATCTATATTTTTCAACAAGAATTTAGATCGTTTTGCACGGACATTATTTCTATTTGATGCTTTGGGAATAGGTTTCTTTACAGTAGTAGGAGTTGAAAAATCATTAGCATATGAGAGCAGTGCAATTTCGGCCGTTATGTTGGGGATGTTTTCAGCCTGTATGGGCGGTGTCATACGTGATGTCTTAATGAATGTTACTCCTTTAATACTCCGAAAAGAAATCTATGCTTCAGCCTGTTTAGCTGGATCCTTAATGTTTGTAATTTTACAAATGACTCCAATCAATGATAACATTAATTATTTTGTGAGTGCAACCGTTGTATTTGGCATTCGGTTTTTATCCGTTAGATATAATTTGTCCTTACCTGCAGTTGCTCCAGTACAGACAAACGAATAGGAATTTTAAATAGCGAAGTATAGATGATATAATAGATAAAAGAAAAGCCAGATCAAAAATCTGGCTTTTCTTTTATCTTTTCTTTTTCAGCTGAGGAAAAGTCATTTTATATGAGACTCTTACTTGACCTTTTGAAATATTATCGAGCTTACTTTTAAGCATAGCTTTTTTCAGAGGTCCAAGCTTATCAATAAACAATTTGCCTTCGATATGATCATATTCATGCTGAACTACCCTTGCTGCTAGGCCCGTAAGTTCTTCTTCCTGTTCTTCAAAATTTTCATCCAAGTAGTTGATAATAACATTTTTCTTTCTCAACACTTCTTCATTGATATTTGGAATACTCAAACAGCCTTCAGAGAATGCCCATTTTTCACCTGATTCTTCAACCAGGATTGGGTTAATAAAAACTCGTTTAAAATCCTTTGCTGTTGGGTCACCTGGACCGTCCTCGTCATCTTCACCAAATGGAGATGCATCAATTACAAACAATCTGATCGGCAATCCAATTTGTGGAGCAGCTAGTCCCACGCCATTGGCAGCATACATTGTTTCAAACATATTATCTAAAAGCTGCTTTAATTCTGGATAATCCTCATCAATCTCTTCTGTTCTCTGACGTAAAACAGGATCTCCATATGCTACTATTGGTAATTTCATTTGTTTTTGTTTACAGCACAAAGGTATTAATAATTTAGCAGAGGTTCCATATTGATTGAATTGACTTATTTTTGTCATATGGATAATCCAAGCATTAACTCCCTATTTGATTTTATAAAGGATGAGCTAGATCCTTCTCTTTCTACTGAAACTTCGGAAGGGTTTATTCGATTCCTGTGTCCAGGGTTACCATTTGACCTTTTTATTATTCATCGGCTAGAAGTCGAAGTTCACGATATTGATTCTAAAAGAAAAATCATCATTTATGAACAACAATTAGATCTTCAATATCAAAAAATAAAGAATCGAATCAAAGCACTTTCAGGGAAGGCGATTAAGATCTATGCCCGTGAAACAGTGTTGGCGCGGATCGATAAAAATCAAGCGATGAGTTTTCAAGAAGAACATCATTTACAGATTGCGCTTCCTGGCAAGTATCGTTATGGTCTTTATTACCATGGGGAATTGGTTTCGGTAGCTGTTTTCAGCGGGGGAAGAAAAATTCGTGATAAGGCAGAGGATCATAGGTCTTTTGAACTCCTACGATTTTGCCACAAGTCTGACCATATTGTTATTGGGGGACTTTCCAAATTAATTAAGGGATTCAAAAAAGATTTTAATCCGAATGATATTATGACCTATGTTGATATGAATTGGGCACAGGACTCGTCCCTAAAAGCCATCGGCTTTGAAGAAATGGGGATCAGGCAAGGGGGAACATTTTGGGTGAGTGAAGGTGTACAATATTTTATTGGAGAAGATGATGAACTTCTGGAAATAGCTGAAAACCATCCGAATGGTTATTTATATCGTAACCTTGGAAGTATTAAATTAGTAATGTCTTTATAAAAGCAGCTTAATTTTATTATATTTATTGCTTAATCAATCGAAATTTATTCCTTATGAAACGAAAACTTCGCATGGGCATGGTCGGTGGTGGAAACGATGCCTTTATAGGAGCTGTACACCGCATTGCTGCCTTTATGGACGGTAAAATAGAATTAGTTTGTGGTGCATTCAGTGTAAACAGAGAGATTTCCTTACAATCAGGCGAGGATTTATTTGTTCCAGAAGAGCGAGTATACCCATCATACCAAGAGATGATCGAGCAAGAGGCAAAGCTTCCTGAAGGCGAGCGTATGGACTTTGTCACTATCGTTACACCGAACTTTTTGCATTTTGAGCCGGCGAAATTAGCTTTAGAAAACGGCTTCGATGTTGTAGTAGAAAAACCAATGACTTTAAATTTAGAGGAAGCATTGGAACTACAACAAATTGTTGAGCGCACAGGTCGTACGCTTTGTTTGACGCATACATATTCAGGGTATCCGATGGTAAAACAAGCAAAAGCGATGATCAAAGATGGGTTTTTAGGTAAGATCCGTAAGATTATGGTTGAATATCCGCAGGGATGGTTAAGCCGACTGACAGAACGTGAAGGCAATGCTGGTGCTGCATGGCGCACAGATCCTAAACGTTCCGGAAAATCATTAGCCATGGGAGATATTGGTACACACGTAGCACATTTAGCAGAATATGTTACAGGTTTGAGAATTACAGAAGTATGTGCGGACCTTACCTCATTTGTTGAAGGTAGACAATTAGACGATGATGGATCGGTATTATTGCGATTTACTGAAGGCGCAAAAGGAACCTTAACTGCATCTCAAATCTGTGCCGGAGAAGAGAATGCTGTTAGAATAAGGGTTTATGGTGAAAAAGGTGGGATTGAATGGGCAAATGAAGATCCCAACAATTTAATAGTAAAGATGCTGGATCAGCCAAGACAGTATTTCCGTACAGGAAACTCATATGCGGCACCTTTTACTTTAAGTTCATTTGCAACACATAACACGAGAATCCCTGCAGGTCACCCAGAAGGCTTATTGGAATCATTTGCTAACATTTACCGTAATTTTGCGGCAACAGTTGCGGCTAAAAAGGATGGTAAAACACCAACCGCTGAACAGTTGGATTTTCCAAATGTAAATGATGGGGTTCGTGGTATGGCATTTATTGATACCGTTGTTGCAAGCAACGCTACGAATGAAAAATGGACAAAGTTCGTGATATAAAAAATCTGCAAGAACTTGTTGAAATTATAGATCAGGCGAAAGATAATCTTTCGCCTGATTTTCTTATTATCATATTAGGACCAACAGCATCAGGAAAAACGAGGCTTGCAGTAAATCTTGCCAAGAGAATGGATGCTGAAATCATATCAGCCGACTCAAGGCAGGTCTATAAAAAACTTGATATTGGCACCGGAAAAGATCTCACCGAGTATCAATCTATCCCCAATCACCTTATTGACATCGTTGAACCGACAGGGCGATATGATGTACAACGATTTAAAGAGGACTTTGCCGTTGCCTACAAAAAAATAAAAGGTTTGGGAAAGCAAGCCATCTTATGTGGTGGTACTGGTTCCTACATCATGAGCCTTTTACAAGAAAACAGGTATAGTAAAATCCCAAAAGACCGAGAGTTACAGGAAAAATTTTCAAAATTAAGCTCTGAGGAGCTGAAAATTGAAATCCGAAAGAAGCATATTCCAGAAGATTTCGAGATCGATTGGAAAAACCATAAAAGATTGGTTAGGGCTCTTGAAATTTTAAATTACCTTGATATGAATCCCATGCCGGTATCGGCAGCTCCAATAGTTAAAAATTATTTAATCTTAGGATTAAATCCATCGGTAGTTGATAGAAGGGCAAAGATAGATTTAAGGTTAGCGAACCGAATTGAGGAGGGTTTTATAGAGGAGGTAAAGTCTTTAATCAACGAAGGAGTAGGCCATGAAGCTTTACAATGGTTTGGCCTTGAATATAAATATGCTTCCTATTATTTACTTGGAAAAATTGATGAGGAAGAGTTTTTGAAGAAATTAAGGACAGAAATTCATCGTTATGCCAAGCGGCAGATGACTTATTTTAGGAAGATGGAGAAAGATGGGATAAAGATAAACTGGATAAAGATGGAATAAAAAAAAGCAGGTTGCCAAAACAACCTGCTTTTTTTACAATTTTATTTCTTCGTCTTTGGAGTTAAAGAAGTGGAATTCAGTCAAATAATATGAGCTCATTTCCTTCACTTTAATCCATTTCCAATATTTTAGAAACCACTTCATTCTTCTAGAAATAAGACCAGATTTGATGTAGGCTGCGATGTAGGGATGCACACAAAGTGTGACTCCTACTTCGTTCTGTTCCTGAAGAATAAAACTCAAATTGCTTTCTATATCATCCAATAAAACGATACTGGATCTAATTTCGCCTGTACCATCACATGCGGGACATTTCTCATTAGTCACGATGCTCATTTCCGGGCGAACTCTTTGCCTTGTTATTTGGACAAGTCCAAACTTACTAGGAGGGAGAATAGTATGGCGGGCTCTATCGCTAGCCATTGCTTCCTTCAAGAATCCATATAATTCTTTTCGGTTGGATGCTTTATGCATATCGATAAAATCGATTACGACAATTCCACCCATATCCCTCAGCCTAAGCTGTCGGGCAATTTCTTTTGCTGCTTCCTTATTAACGAGGAGCGCGTTATCTTCTTGAT
>JBEBTR010000134.1:0-8837 GCA_040393725.1 Sphingobacterium endophyticum
AATGAATTTAATTAATTCATTCGCTTTTTTGATGTCACCCTTTGCTATATGAGGTTCGATTAGCTTGTCTCCATGTACAAATGAAACTAATAGTTCGCAATCTTCTTCTTTTGGTTTATACAAACTTTGAAATAATATAGGATCTGAGTCGGTTAGGTATTGGTAAATATTATAATTTTCAATAATTTCAAAATCAAACTTTTTATTATCGTTGAAATCATCAATTAAACTTTTTTCGGTAATAAAAAAATGAGATATGGGTTTGGCTTCAAAAAATGCAGGCTGCCAGTTTTTTAATTTTTCTAAATCAATTAATTTTACAGCATCATTATTTGATTTGAATTTTAGTACCCCTTTGTCACTAACAGAAAAATTAAGCTTAAAATTTAAATCAAATTTCTTAAAATCTTTTTCTTTCAAATTCTCCGTTAATTGGTCAATAATAATTTTTCTAAAAGCATTAATCCCACCTGGATAATTAGCATAATAATCATAATAATTTCCTTGATCATTTTTAGGATTTGTATCATTTGTTGCAATTGTCTTGTTGCTCAATGAGTCATTTAAAAAAGATAACCTATAATGTCTATTTAATTTCAAGGAATCTTTTATCGGGTTTAATATTTTTATAATTTGTGAACTGTCATTTTTTAATACCGAATTATTAAAATAGATTGATAGTTCATTGGACGAGGAATCTAAAATGAAACTTAAATTAGTGTACTTATTTTTTTCTAATCTCAATTCTGCGATTTTTCTTAGTTCTTCTTGAATCGTTATTATAACAGAATCAGACTGTCCTTTACATTTTCCAATGTATAGAAATAATAAAATAACAATAATGGTTCTCATATAAATATTGATTCAAATCTTCCCTCATTTGCATAAAGAATTTCTGATTATTTTAAAATTTCTTATCTTCCCATTTCAATCTAATCCTATGCCTAAATACCTTTTGTCTTTTTTATTTCTTTGTCTATTTTCTTTTCAACTATTTGGTCAAAAAAAAACCAACATTATTATTTTTATGATTGACGATATGGGTTGGCAGGACACTTCTTATCCATTTGCTAATGAGAAAAGTGATTTCAATAAGCTTTATCATACCCCAAATATGGAGCGATTGGCAAAAATGGGGGTTGCATTTACTGATGCATATAGTACCCCTGTATGCACCCCTACACGTGTCAGTTTAATTACTGGTATGAATGCTAGCAAACATCATGTTACAAATTGGACGGCCCCAATGAAAGATAAGCCTACTGGCAACCAAGATAATCAAATGCAGGAACCTGTATGGAATCATAACGGAATGAGTCCTGAACCTAATATTCCTCACACTATATATGCAACAGCATTACCGCAGATTTTAAAAGACCATGGTTATTTTACAATTCATGCTGGCAAGGCACACTGGGCATCTGCAGGTACCCCGGGATCAAACCCTTATTCTTTAGGTTTTACTGTAAATATCGCCGGAACTTCAACAGGACGCCCAGCAAGTTATTGGGGAGAAGATAATTTCGGTAGGACTGGAAGTGATTACCATGCTGTTGAAAACCTACAAGAGTATTTTGGTCAGAATATTAACCTTACAGAAGCATTAACAAAGGAAGCCCTCAAAACTTTAGAATTTTCCATCAAAAATCAAATCCCGTTTTTCTTGAATTTCTGTCACTATGCCCTTCATGATCCCTTAATGGAAGATCATCGATTTATTCAAAAATATATCGATAAAGGAATGACTTCCAACGAAGCAAAATATGCCTCTATGATAGAAGGAATGGATAAGAGTTTAGGTGATGTGTTAGATTTTTTAGAAAAAAATAAGATTGAAGACGAAACTTATTTAGTGTTTATTAGTGATAATGGTGGGCTCAGCAATGTTCCCTCAAGAGATGGAAAACCATATACTCATAATAAACCCCTAAGATCTGGTAAAGGATCCATTTATGAAGGTGGTATTCGTGTACCCTTAATTATTAAAGGAAATAATAAGGAGGAAAAAAATGTTAGAAACTCTAATCCTGTAATTATTGAGGATATGTTTCCTACTATTCTTGAGATGGCGGGTATAAAAAATCCCAAAACAGTTCAAAACATTGATGGGATAAGTATGCTCAGGGGACTAAAGGATTGGAAGACAAAATCTAAAGATCGGGCATTGGTATTTCATATACCAAATAAGTGGACTAAATCGGATGGGGATGGGTATAATTATAGATCAGCAATACGAAAAGGAAAATATAAATTAATATGGTCCTTAAGAAATGACTCCTTTGAATTATATGATCTTCAAAAGGATTTGGGCGAACAGCATAATATCATTCAAAATCCAGATATGAATTTGATGGCAGAAGAATTGAAGGTGGAACTGAAAACTATCCTAGAGAGAAATCAAGCTCCAATGCCGAAAAAAAAGAATATTAATTAAATTGATTTTTTAGGGAAATGGTAAAATTTAGTCTAAATCTTTTATATTTTCTTTCATTTGATGATTATGTCTTTGTACATGAACGGCAATAAAACTTAACCACTCATATCTTGTTAAAAAACCCAGCTGCGGAAAATCCATATCCTTACATAAAAGCATCAGATCCTTGTCTTTGATATCAATAAGTAAATTGGTTTTACAATCTTTTAACTTCAGAACCAATTCTTCTTTATTATAATGATCTTGTCTCGGTAATAGACTTTTATCAGCTTCATATTTCGCATTAAAATCTAAGAAAATTTGATTTATTGCAGGGACCAGATCATCAAATGCTCGATTAATTTCTTCAGTTTTATTATCTGGAATTCCAGAACTGCAGATGAGTATGTGTTCTGCAATCTGTCCAACTGTCCAGCCTTGATCTTTTGGAATTGTATTTAATTGTTCTTCAGAAAGATTCAAAACCATTTTTATGGTTTGGTCAAATGTATCATTTAGAACTTTGGATATTTGCTGATTGATTTCCATAATTAGTGATTTTCTACTAATTTCCAAATTATTGATCATAAATGACTTGTCTTAGGGCAAGATTTATTCAGAAGATTTATAAAGAATGGCAAGGCTTTTTTTTGCTTTTCTATCCTTTGAAAATAACTTTGATAATTCTTCAGCTTCCATGATTAAGCTATTTATATGCCTTATTTTTTCTTCCATTGACTCTGGATTTAATGTTAAGCCAAGTTTAGTCATGTTTACAGACAATCCGACAAGAAGAGCATTGATTCGATAAACTAAATTCTGAAAATGTACAATTTTACCTTTTAAACTCTTACCCTTAAGTGGTTCTTTGGCTAGTTGTTCTAAAGCATCGTAACATTGTGCCAATGAGGATTGTGTAAATTTCCTAAACAACCTTAAATCGTAAAAATTCATATTCTTTGATTCATAGCTTTCTTGAATCTTGAATAAATAAGATTGAAAATGTTGTAGTAATGAATTTGTACTCTGCTGAACCGAACGATAATGATTAATTGGAATTGCTAGGCATCCTAAGACTGCAAATATTGATCCCAATATAGTGAAGGCAAATCTACTTCCAAGAATGTCCTGAATTTCACCTTCGTAAACATGCTGTCCTAGAAGAATACTGATCGTAATAAAAATCACACAGACCAGATAATTGGGTTTGTTGAATAATAAAAATAAATAAAGACAAATCGCCGCAATGCTTATTAGAACCAAGATATTATTAACCCAAATTAGCAGTAATAAACTAATTGCAATTCCTATTATGGAACCAATAATTCTTTGGTAATTTCTTTTTTGGGTATTGGTATAACTCTGTCTGGCTACAAGTATAATTGTTAATAGGATCCAGGAAGCATATCGATATTCAGGCAATAAGAAACCAATCATACCAGCGACCATAAGTAGTGCGGACATGCGAATAGCATACGCAAATATTGGCGATTTAAATGTAAGATTGTTGATTATGGTTTTTAAAGTACTTTTTGGAGCTACAAAATCAATATAATTTTTACTATCTACCAACGTATTCTCATGATATTCTTGCTGAACCTCAAATTTTTGAAGAATATCTGATACATGCCTTAATTGAGTGCTAATAGAACATATTAATGTCCATTTTTGAGGGGATGCACCTGCTTGGTCGCTCTCTAATTGGAGAAGTAATTCCTCTAATTTATACCTGTTTGTTGGTCTATTTTTTTTAATTGAGCTGATAGCAGTCAATCTTTGAGTTTCTTTATAAAGTAAATGAAGAGATTGACGAATTAATTTTAAGGTGTTTCCTCCCCGCAATGTGTTTCGAATTTCCTCATAATCATTGTCAATCGCCATTAACAATTCATAGAGATCAACTAAATGGTATAATTTTGCAAGCCAAATTTTGCTATCTTCATCATGCTCAGAATGAAGTTTTTTATCTCTCAATAAAATAAATCGTATAGATTCAAGTTGATCACTTACCTTGATATGTAATGTACTTAATGCTTTATAGGCAGTATTTAAAGAAACCTTCTCGTCATAACAGTCTACCTTCAAACGGATTAGGTTGCCCATAGTTTTAATTCCTCCTTCAACAGCATATCGCAATGATCTATTTGGTGTCAAATAAACCTGAATAATACAAATAATAAAGAAGAACAATGCCCCTGCAGTAAGTGCTAAGCTAAACTGAATTGGATCATTTGGTCTTAAACCTATGGTAAAACTTGCCACAATTAACCCTAAATTTCCTACAACATTAACTCTAAAACCTAAAACAGCAATGATTGTATAGAGAAAACCAAACGCACCCAAAAATAATATGATTGTCCAGGAATGATAAAATAGAGCAAAGGAAGTTGTTATTGAAGTTATAAAAAAGATAGGCAGACAATAGACTGCTGTAGATAATTTATCTAATTTATTTCCCGGTATATCAGTTAATGCAGCCAATAATACACCTACAGCAAACGCAATGGCGATATGCCCGTCCAAAAAATAAAAAATAAGGATGCTCGGAATTAAAATTACCAAAATATTTCGAAGCGCATCAAGACTTGATTCACTTTTAAGAAATGTCTTAATCTTTGATAATGAAGCTGAAACCAATATTTTATAATTGAATTTATTTATTAATGCGCAAAAATAATAAAATCAATCAAAATTTAAAATATGATATTGAGTAATATTTTTACATCAAAATAATATTTTGTATATATTTAATTTATATTTATTTAATTCTGTTCAATTTTCATTATTGAACCTGTTTTAATAATTTTTATTTAGAATATTATTCCAAAAAATAGCCCCAACTTATGCTGGGGCCATGTTTTAAAGTGTAGATGTAGTGGTTCTGAATTATGCAGGTATCATTCCGTGTGGATCGATAACATATTTTCTTGCGGCCCCCTTATCAAAATCAGCATATCCTTTTGGTGCCTCATTTAATGTAATGACCTGTACATTGACTGCATTAGCTATTTTAATTTTATCATATAGGATAGCATTCATCAATTGTCTGTGATATTTCATTACTGGGCATTGACCAGTATGGAAACAATGTGATTTTGCCCAACCTAGTCCAAATCTAATTTTAAGATTTCCTTGTTTTGCTGCTCCATCAACTGCTCCTGGATCTTCTGTCACGTAAAGTCCTGGAATACCTATCGCTCCACCAGCTCTTGTAATTTCCATTGCTTGATTTAATACGACTGCCGGCTGTTCTTCGGAATTGCCACTATGTGAATGTGCCCTGGCTTCAAATCCTACACAATCTACAAAACAATCAACTTCAGGCACACCTACAATCGCTGCAATCTGTTCTGATAAATCAATATCAGTATTAAGATTTACTGTTTCGCATCCAAAACTCCTTGCCTGAGCCAATCTTTCCTCATTAAGATCGCCAACAATGACAACTGCTGCCCCTAAAAGATGACAGCTCGCTGCACAGGCTAATCCTACGGGGCCTGCTCCAGCAACATAAACTATTGATCCAGGTCCTACACCAGCGGATACTGCGCCATGAAAGCCAGTAGGGAAGATGTCAGAAAGCATAGTCAGATCTTTGATATACGCTATAGCTTGATCATTATCTGGAAATTTCAATAAATTGAAATCAGCATAAGGAACCATGACGTACTCTGCCTGACCTCCAATCCATCCACCCATATCTACATAACCATAGGCAGCTCCAGGACGCGAAGGATTTACATTTAAACAGATTCCTGTTTTGCCTTCCTTGCAATTTCGACACCTTCCGCACGCTATATTGAAAGGTACTGAAACAATATCTCCAACCTTTATAAATTCTACATCTCTACCAACTTCAACTACCTGACCTGTAATTTCATGACCAAGTACAAGCCCCGCTGAAGCTGTAGTCCGCCCTCGGACCATATGTTGGTCAGATCCACATATATTCGTAGATACGATTTTTAAAATGACTCCATGTTCGCATTTTCTGTCCCCTAATGCTAGTTTAGGGTAATCTATTTCTTGCACCTGAACCTCACCTGGTCCCATGTACACTACTCCATGATTTTGACACATAATGAATAATTTTAATAAGGTGAATGGATATTTTGGATCTATACGGCCGATGCTCCCGCAGCAGCTACCGCATGATCATCCTCTACCGTACTGCCGCTAACTCCAACTGCTCCGACAATATTTCCACTTGAATCCTTAATTACAACTCCTCCAGGAAAAGTTATCAATCCATTGTTTGAATGTTCTATATTATATAAAGATCCCCCCGGTTGTGACAATTTTCCGATTTCACCTGTATCCATGTTGAAATATCTAGCTGTTCTAGCTTTCTTTTGTGAAATGTCAATCGAACCTAGCCAAGCGTCATCCATTTTATTAAAGGCGACTAAATTTGTTCCTGAATCAACTACCGCAATATTCATTTTTACACCTAACTCCTGCGATTTTTTAATAGCTGCATCAACTACTTTTCTTGCTTGTTCTAATGTGATGTTACTCATAGTATTGATATTTTAAGTTTATATACCTTAAAGTTATCTCATGTGAAATTGGATTGGTGTAAGTATAGTTTCATTAAGTATAAAGATAGTTTCAAAATAAAATTTAACTTAGTAATGCGTTAATCAGGATTAAATATGAGTTATACAATCGACCTGTTGTCCATCCAAACCCCCGAACATCTGAGGAATGGACAAGAAAATCAAACACGTTTCGATTGTGGCGAGTTTGAAATAAATATCTTTGAAACCTTCCAGTCTTCCACAAAAGTGAAAATCACTTATGAAGGACTTTCTATATCAAGTATGGTTCGTGGATATAAAACAGTGTATACTAAAGATGCTGAACAATTTAAGTTTATGCCAGGATCGTCGTTAGTACTTCCAGAAGGAGAAACTATTTTTGCTGATTTCCCAGAAGCTGATTATAAAAACCCTGTTCAATGTGCTACTATATTAATCTCCAAAGAATCGTTAGAAAAACAATTGGAATTTTTAAACCAGAATTACCCTGAAGGTGAAAACTGGTCATTGGATTTTTCCAATTTTCATTTCAATAATAATTCGGGGCTTGTTAGGGCATTTAGTGAACTTTTACAAGTTGCTACACAGGAGCAACCAAATATAGCTTTGAGCGATCTTCTATTAAAATCGTTATTAATTCGAATTATAGAATCGCAAAAGGAACATATTCAAGCTAAGAATCCCATATTAGTTAATAGTCAATTGCATGCAATCAAGAACTTTATTAAAGGGAACCTAGGACAGACTCTGAATACGGAAACATTAATGCGTATTGGGAATTGTAGTAAAAGCAAATTGCATCGTATGTTCGAAACTTATTGTGGTAAGACTCCTGGAGCTTATATTTTGGAAGAAAGAATGGTTAATGCCAGAAATTTACTTCTGCAAACTGATTCAAATATCTCAGATGTTGCGTACAAAACTGGATTTAGCTCTTTAAGTTATTTCGTCAAGCAATTTAAAGCTTTTCATAATTGTACCCCCGGAGATTTCATAAAAAAGTTCGGTAAATAAAAAGCCCTAACTTCCGTCAGGGCAATTTTATCTCATTTTCAATAATTAATTATTTGACTTATTTATAATAACCGTATGAGGAATCGGACCTTGAATTCCGTTTTGATCAAAAGCATTTTTCACCAATTCTTGGGTTTCAAAAAATACTTTCCAATAATTATCTTGTGTAGTGTAGGGTCTTATTGCTAAAGTGGTCACGCCATTGGCTACTTCCAAAACGCTAACCTCAGGTTGGGGTTCATTCAATACATTCGGATGTTGCTTCATTGCCCCAATTGCAACTTCACGAGCATATTCAATATTTTGATCTAAGGCAATCGCCATTTTTAAATCTACTCTTAAATTCCCATGTGTGTTAAAATTTGTGATTACTCCAGTTGATAGAGCTCCATTAGGAAGAATAGTCGTTTTGTTTTCTGGAGACAAAAGGGTTGTATTAAAAATTCCAATTTCTGTTACTAAACCAACGCTTCCTTGTGCTTCAATTAAATCACCAACCTTAAAGGGTTTGAAAATCATAAGCATGACTCCTCCAGCCAAATTCCCTAACGAACCATTTAAAGCAGCCCCAATTGCTAATCCAGCTCCAGCTAATAGTGCAGCAAAACTTGTAATGTTTACCCCCAACATACCAATAATCGCCAAAAACATCAATACCGTTAGGGTTACTTTGACAATGGAAACTAAAAACTTTTGCAGTGAAATGTCAAACTTCTTGTTCGATAAAACCTTTTTAATTAAAATTCCAATTCGACCAATTATCCATTGACCAATTAAATAAACTAAAATAGCGCCAAGAACCTTAGGTGCATATTCTAGAGCCATGTCCTTAATTTTTAGCATCCAAATTCCTCCTTGATCTAAAAGTT
>JBEBTR010000135.1:0-8829 GCA_040393725.1 Sphingobacterium endophyticum
TCTAAATTAACTAAAGAATTCAAAATAAGGTTAACCCATTAACGGTGTTTTCATAGGGGTTGGCTTTGGTTTTGCTCGTGTTTCGCTCGTGTCTCATCCGCAGCTTGTCCAAAACTTATCCGGAGCTCATCCGCTCACAAGCGGACGAGCTGTGGACAATGTCCTAGCAAGGTGCGGATCATTCACGAGCAAAACACGAGCAAGATACGAGCAAGGCTCAATGGGAGGATTAAGAGGTTCAGGTTTTGAATCCAATGGTAGAAATTCTAGATAAAAAAAAGGGGAATCCAACTGGATTCCCCTTTTAACAAAGATTTTATTTATTATAATGATAAAATCTCCACGATTCGTGTCAGATTTTCATTTAATTTATCGATGTGTTTAATTGCTTTATTGAATGGCGTAAATTGTACATTACCACAGATTAAACCTGCCATTTCACCTTTACGGCCTTCGATTAATCCTTCAACAGCAGCTACACCAAGGCGGCTAGCTAGAACGCGGTCCATACAAGTTGGTGAACCGCCACGTTGAATATGGCCTAGAATCGATAGTCTTACGTCATATGCTGGGAAATTTGCTTGAATTTTTTCTGCTACAACCATACCACCCTCTTTATCCCCTTCAGCAACAATGATAATACGAGATGATTTATTCTTTCTTGTTTTGTCTAAACGCTTCATGATGGCGTCGTAATCCACTTCTAATTCTGGGATCAAAACAGCCTCAGCACCAGTGCTGATTCCTGAACGTAATGCAATCAATCCCGAGTCTCTACCCATAACTTCAACCACAAATAGGCGGTCATGGGATTCAGCTGTGTCTCGAATCTTATCAACTGCTTCAACAACGGTGTTAATAGCCGTGTCATACCCAATGGTGAAATCAGTACCATTCAGGTCGTTGTCGATTGTTCCGGGCATTCCGATGATTGGAATATCAAATTCTTCTATGAATTTGGATGCACCTGTGAATGTTCCGTCACCACCAATAACAACTAAAGCATCAATATTAAGTTTCTTTAAATTTTCGTAAGCTTTCTGTCTGCCCTCTAAGGTGCGGAATTCATCGCTTCTTGCAGTTTTAAGAATGGTACCACCGCGCTGAATAATGTTTGCTACGGATTTAGCGTCCATGGGAGTAATGTCTCCCTGAACCAATCCATCGTATCCTCTACGGATACCAAACATATTTTTACCATGATAAATTCCTGTTCTGATTACTGCACGAATACCTGCATTCATGCCTGGGGAATCGCCCCCCGACGTTAATACTGCGATGTTATTAATGTTGCTCATACTTCAAATATACCTAAATACTTATTTTTTAATGTACAAAAATATAATAAAGCCTATTTCTTGGCTTTATAGGCATCGATAGCTGATTGCAAGTATGCTCTATAGCTTTCAATGTTATAATTTGCACCACTTGTTGGGACCAAAAGATTCTCATCATTGTCCAACAATGCGTAAAGAGGTTGTGAGTTGCTGTTGAATTTAGAAATTTGAAAATCAGTATTTTTTCTACCTACCGAGTTTATTTTTTTTCCGGTTGTTTTTGAAATATATTGTTCGGATTCAGGAAGCTTTAAAACGTAATCATCCACATATAATTCTGCGAGGATAAAGTTTTCATTAATCATTTGCTTTATTCCTGGGTCTGACCAGACTTTGGCCTCCATGGATCGGCAGTTAACACAATTCCATCCGGTGAAATCCACCAATAGTGGTTTATTCTGTGCTCTAGCTGCGGCTAATGCTTCGTCATAATCGTAATAAGGATCCATTCCTTTGATCGTAGCGCGATCGTGGAAGTGGTTGAAATATTTTCTGCTGCTTGCATCAGTTGAGGTCGCATGTCCCGCAGCGGAACTTACGCCAGCGGAAATGTCAAAGTCTTGAGTTCCGATTGGAGGTAAGAAAGCAGAAATGGATTTCAATGGTGCTCCCCACATACCTGGGAGCATATATATGACGAAGGAAAATACAAAGATGGAAATGATGGTTCTAGGAACTGATAGGAATTTCAGGTCGCTGTCATGAGCAAATTTGATTTTTCCAATAAGGTAAAGTCCCATTAAGCCAAAAATAGCTATCCATAATGCCAAGAATACTTCACGGTCAAGGATTTGCCAATTGTAGGCTAAGTCGACATTGGATAAGAATTTCATGGCTAATGCAAGTTCCAGGAATCCTAAAACTACTTTTACACTGTTCAACCAACCGCCAGATTTAGGCATTGATTTCAATAAAGCTGGAAACAAGGCAAAAAGGACAAATGGAATTGCCAATGCGAATGAGAATCCGAACATGGCAATAGCAGGACCTAAACGGTCGCCTTTGACAGCAGCATTTACAAGTACGGTACCTATGATAGGACCGGTACAAGAGAAGGAAACCACCGCTAAACTAGCTGCCATAAAGAAATATCCCAGCAAACCACCTTTGTCGGATTTTGAATCGATTTTATTGACAAATGAACTTGGTAGAGTAATTTCAAATGCTCCGAAAAAGGAAGCCGCGAAAAATACAAGCATCAGGAAGAAGAAGAAGTTGAAAATGCCATTTGTAGAAAGGGCGTTCAATGCTTCGGGACCAAAAGCTAAGGTAATCAGCATTCCTAAAGCCACATAGATGACGATAATAAAAAGTCCGTAAGTTAATGCTTGAGAAACAGCCTGTAATTTAGAGGCTGATTTTTTTGTGAAAAAACTCACGGTTAAAGGTACCATCGGGAATATACAAGGCATCAGAAAAGCCAAAAATCCGCCGAGAAGACCTTCAATAAAAATGCCCCAAAGGGATGCGTTTTCCGAACTATTTTCTGAAGAGATAACGGTAGGAGCAATGTTATTTGATGAGTCTTGGCTGGAAGTATCTGTTCCATCGGAGAAAGTAACTCCTTCAAGATCGGTAATCAGCGTGTCGGCAGTAGAAGCCTCTTCTTGGCCTGAACTAAACTCAACGTCATCAAAATTTATGAGGGTATCTTGGGAAATTCCTTTTAATGGAGTAATTGCTATTAAAAAAAGCCAGCTAAAGGCTATTAAAGCATTTTTAAAACTAAACATAAACGATTGTTAATAGGGGAAACTAAGAAAAAGGCAGGGTCGACCTGCCTTTTGGTATTTCTTGAGAATATCAATTACTTGATCGTAACTGCAAATTCGTATTCATCTGGTGGTAAACAACGTTCTTTATCACATGCCATAAAGGTAGCAACACCTTTAACAGTTGTCGGTTTGTTGTTTGCCAATTTTACTTTTTGTTGGAAAACAACTTCGCCATTGTAATAAGGGACATTCATTTTGAACACATCTTCAAATTTAGTCTTAGGTTCTTTAGCAGCTGGTTTTCCAGTTACTTTAGCGCCGTTTGCAGGTGTAAACGTAAATGAAGTTGAAATCGGACCTCCTGAAGGAACGTTTAATCCATAGATATGCCATCCTTGTTCAACATTCGCTTTTAATAAGATTACAGCTTCTGTGTTAGAAAGCTTCTTAAATCCCACAGACCATTTAACAGGGTTTTCCACTTGCGCAAAAACACTAGATACGGCAAAGACTAAAAAAGCAATTAATAGATTTATTTTTTTCATAAAAAACCGTTTTATTCTATATTATGACTTATATGTCAGTATAAAGTTTAATTCAAAGTTAGTATTACTATATTAATAAATGAAGTTGTAATCATTTTATTGCATTATAAATACAACTTCTTTAAAATAATAGGTAATTTCTTCATTGTCCTTTAACAGGTATAACTTACCGTTCTCGTCTACCCTCATTAATATTGCTTCGAACGTTAAATCATTAGAAGAATAAAGCCCGGGAATATCTTTTCTAAACAGATTCTCATTGTATTCCTTTAACAAGTTGCTTTTATTCAATTTTTTGTTTTTGTGGTTTTCGTATCTGTTGTAAATAAAAGACAATAAATTAAAACAGGCTTCTTCTAGATTGTCAATTGAATGACCTGTCTCATTGAGAATCGAACTGGCGGAATTTAGTAGTTCCTGTGAGAATATTTTTTGATTGACATTCACACCGATACCGATAATGGACTGTTTAATTTCTTTGCTGTTGCTTGTGTTTTCGATAAGAATACCGGCAATTTTTTTGTTTCCAATTAAGATGTCGTTTGGCCATTTAATGGAAGCTTGGACATTGATGGACTTCAACCAGTCTAGAATACCTAAGCTAATCAGCATGTTTAAGGTAAAGTGTTCTTGAAGGGCAAGATGTTTAGGGAATATTAAGAAACTAAAGGTGATATTGGCATTAGGCTCTGATGTCCAGGAGTTTTGGCGTTGACCACGACCATGCGTTTGATTTTTTGCCATAATGGCAGACCATTCTTGAAGTGGCTTGAAATTTGACAATTGAGATTTTAAATAATCATTCGTTGATGTGATTTCGTCCAAAACAATTAATGTTTGGCGTAGTGAATGTCCCGAAAATGTGTTATTTTGCAAGAGATATTGTATTTAAAACAGTTTGAAAACAATTTATTAGTCAAAAGTATAACAAATCTTAATGAGTAAAAACAAAAAAACTTCGTTGTCGGAGAAGTTAGCAGACGTGATCATCCACGGGATGCAGGAGAAAAAAGGCAACGAAATCGTGAGGATGGATATGCGAGAGGTGAACGGCACCTTGTCTGACTATTTTGTAATCTGCCATGCCGATTCTAATGTTCAAGTAAACGCTATTGCAAAAAGCGTTGAGGATGAAGTTTATAAAGCATTTGGTCAGGATCCTTGGCATAAAGAGGGTCAGGGTAATGGCGAATGGATCTTACTTGATTTTGTCGATGTGGTTGTCCATATCTTTAAGACGGATAAAAGGGAACATTATAGGATAGAAGACCTTTGGGGTGACGCTGCAATGAGCAAGTACCAAAGCGCATAATAATTGATGTGAAACGTAGTATAAGAGTTATAAATGAAGAAAGTTCCGAGTAAGAAGATTACGCCAATGCCACCGAAATTTAACATGATCTGGCTTTGGATTGCGATGATCGTAGGGTTTTTTGGGCTTCAATACTTATTTAGTGGAGAGACGTCTAAGAAAATTACCTACAAGGATTTTGAACAAAAAATGCTTATTCCTGGAGATGTTGATAAGTTAATTGCCTATAAGAGTAATGATTTAATTGATGTCGAAGTTTATATTAAGAAGGATAGATTGGATCAAGAGAAATACAAAGATATTTCGACGAACCCAAATAGTTTATCTTTTTCAAATTCAACAGGTCCTCAGTATCAATTTACTGAGCCGTCAGCAGAGATCTTGGAGCAGAAGCTAAAGGCTTCTCAAGACAGTTTGGCAGTTGGGCAGCCTAAAGTTGGTGTGTCCTATGAAGATCGAACCAATCCATGGGCTGGATGGTTTATTTCCTTTATGTTGCCATTGCTGATCATTGTTGTGATTTGGATATTCTTAATGCGCCGTATGAACGGTGGAGCAGGCGGTGGAGGTGGTGCCATATTTAATATTGGCAAATCGAAAGCGCAGTTGTTTGATAAAGAATCTCAAATCAACATCACATTTAATGATGTTGCAGGCTTAGAAGAAGCTAAACAAGAAGTTATGGAGATCGTAGACTTCTTGAAAAACCCTAAGAAATATACCGACTTAGGAGGTAAGATACCAAAAGGAGCCTTATTGGTAGGTCCTCCGGGAACTGGTAAGACCTTATTGGCGAAGGCGGTTGCGGGCGAAGCTCAAGTTCCATTTTTCTCTTTGTCAGGTTCTGACTTTGTGGAAATGTTTGTTGGAGTTGGGGCGTCACGTGTACGCGACTTGTTTAAACAGGCTAAAGAAAAGGCGCCATGTATCATTTTCATCGATGAGATTGATGCTATTGGACGTGCCCGTGGAAAGAATTCCATCATGGGAGGTAATGACGAACGCGAGAATACCTTAAACCAATTATTGGTGGAGATGGACGGTTTTGGTACCAATGTAGGGGTTATTATCCTTGCGGCGACTAACCGTTTAGATGTACTTGACTCGGCGCTATTGCGTCCAGGACGTTTTGATAGGCAGATTTCTATTGATAAGCCTGATTTAATCGGCCGTGAACAAATCTTTAATGTTCACTTGAAACCATTAAAATTAGCAGAAGAGGTTGATGCCAAGAAATTATCTGCACAAACACCAGGGTTTGCCGGTGCTGAGATTGCCAACGTATGTAATGAGGCTGCCTTAATTGCTGCCCGTAAGAATAAAAAGGCAATTGAAATGCAGGATTTCCAAGATGCTATTGACCGTGTGATTGGTGGTCTTGAGAAAAAGAACAAGATCATTTCTCCAGAAGAGAAGAAAATTGTTGCTTATCATGAAGCTGGGCATGCAATTGCGGGCTGGTTCTTAGAACATGCTGACCCATTGGTTAAAGTATCCATCGTTCCTCGTGGAGTTGCGGCATTAGGTTATGCACAATATTTGCCAAAAGAGCAGTTTTTATATACGACTGAACAATTGATCGATAGTATGTGTATGACGATGGGTGGTCGTGTTGCTGAAGATATCACTTTCGGAAGAATTAGTACCGGTGCGCAGAATGACCTTGAACGTATAACGAAGTTAGCGTATGCAATGACTGCGGTATATGGTATGAATCATAAAGTTGGTAATGTATCTTTCAGAGATAGTTCCGGAGATAGCCAATTCCAAAAGCCATATTCCGATCAAACTGCTGAGTTAATTGATGATGAAGTTAGGGTTTTAATTTCTGAGGTATATGAAAGAACCAAGAATCTATTGATGGAAAAGCAAGAAGGTTTGATCAAGATTGCCGAGAAATTATTAGAGAAGGAAATTCTTTTCCAAACGGATTTGGAAGAAATTTTAGGGAAGCGTCCATTTTCAAATAAAACGACTTATGATGAGTTTGTTAATGGAGGAGCAGACGGTGGAGGAGTACCTCAAACAGATCTGCCAATTCCTAATACCGACAGAGAAGATGTTCAGTCTTCTTCAGATGAACCGAAGAAATTAGATTCAGAATAATTTAAAAAAAATAACAGGCAGGACTAAGAAGTCCTGTCTGTTTTTATGATATGAATATCAGGAATACAACAGCTAAAGAGAAAATGCTGAAGAAAATTCGGCAGGCCTTGCTTCAGAAACGGGATAATCCACATCCTATGTTTGAAGAAAGTCCTCTTTACCGCGATGAGGAAGAATCATTGGATGTGACATTTGCAAGAGAATTTACTCAAATGTCAGGTAAGTTCATTTATTGCGATGGGGAGATCAATCTGATTGAAAACCTGATTATCCTGGTAGAAAAAATCAATATTAGTAAAATTTATATTTGGGAGAAGCCAATCCAACAGATGATGGATCAGTATGGGTTTCCATATCGCAAATCACAGCAAGCCTTGGAAGAGATTGAGGCCAGTATAACAGGTTGTGAAGCGTTGATTGCCAGAAATGGTTCCATTATGATCTCTAATGCTTCAGAGTCTGGACGAAGGCTTAGTGTCTATCCTCCCGTACATATCGTTATTGCCAGAGCTTCGCAATTGGTTATGGATGTAAAGCATGCCATGGCTCAAATCAAGGAACGTTATGGCGAAGACTTACCAACCATGATTACGACCATTACAGGACCAAGTAGAACCGCCGATATCGAAAAACGATTGGTATTAGGTGCGCATGGACCTAAAGAACTTTATTTATTCCTATTAGAAGACCGTTTTTAATGATTCAATATTATCTTTCCGCTACTCCCGTAGCAAGCCTTATTTTTGCATTGACCATAGGTTTAAGTATTTATGTCTTTTCAAATCCCCAAATGTATGGGAAGTTGATGTTGCACCCTTATACTGTTTACAGAGATAAAAGTAAATGGTATCTGATGCTCAGCAGTGGTTTGATCCATAAGGATTGGATGCATTTGATCTTTAATATGATCACCTTCTATTATTTTGGGTTTGGTCTGGAACAGATTTTTGTTCAAATATATGGATCTCTAGGACATTTATTGTTTGCGTTACTGTATATTGTATCTCTTATTTTGAGTGATATTCCAACAATTATTCAACAGAAGAATAATTATAATTATCATAGTTTGGGGGCATCAGGTGCCATCAGTGCGGTGCTTTTCAGCTATATTCTCTTCAATCCCAAAATGATGTTGGGCATCTTTATGATTATCCCAATGCCAGCCTATATTTTTGCTTTTGTATATCTGGCTTACTGTGTTTGGGCTTCTAAGAATGCTCAGGATGGAATTAACCATGATGCCCATTTGTTTGGTGCATTGACGGGGTTAATATTTACCATCCTTATGTACCCGGGAGTAATTAAGTATTTTATAGCTCAGTTTTAGGGGTTATCCATATTTCTTGCCTTATGTCAAGTGGTTTAAAAATAAATGGAGTTAGTTTTATTTTTAAATTTCGATTTTATGAAAAATTCACTTGAAGCCTCTGTACAAATTGATGCTGATCTAGCCAGTGTCTGGAATGCCTGGACTGATTCAGAGCGTATCAAAATATGGAATGTTCCCTTTTCCGATTGGCATTGTCCCTATGTATTAAATAATATAAAAACCGACGGAGAGTTTCATTTTCGAATGGAGAAACTGGATGGTTCCGAAGGTTTCGATTATAAAGGAATTTATCTTCATGTAGATCCACTTTCAAGGATCTTGATTTTACAAGATGATGGACGAAAAACCGAAGTAACCTTTGAAAATAAAGGTAATCATGTTACTATTACTGAACGGTTCGAACCTGAGGAAACAACTGATTTGGCACTTCAGCTGGAATTCTGTCAATCTGTATTAAATAAGTTTAAAAGTTTTGTAGAGGAAG
>JBEBTR010000136.1:0-8806 GCA_040393725.1 Sphingobacterium endophyticum
GATTTTAGATAGCTCCTTTTAAATATATTCAAGGGGAATATTACATCATTCCACCCATACCGCCTCCCATTGGAGCACCAGCACCTACTGGATTCTCTTCTGGTTCATCAGCTAATACACACTCTGTAGTCAATAACATAGATGCAACTGAAGCAGCGTTTTCTAATGCTACACGTGAAACTTTAGTAGGATCGATAACACCTGCTGAAATTAAGTTCTCAAACTTGTCAGTACGCGCATTGTATCCATAATCTGCCGTTCCTTCTTTAACCTTTTGAACAATTACAGCTCCTTCAATACCTGCGTTAGCACAGATTTGACGTAAAGGCTCTTCAATGGCACGTTTGATGATATCGATACCAATTTGCTCGTCTTCGTTTTCTCCTTTTAAATTAACTAAAGCTTCAGTTGAACGAATGAAGGCAACACCACCACCTGCAACGATACCTTCTTCTACTGCAGCACGAGTAGCATGCAATGCATCATCTACACGGTCTTTTTTCTCTTTCATCTCAACTTCTGAAGCAGCACCTACGTAAAGAACCGCAACACCACCTGATAATTTCGCTAAACGCTCTTGCAATTTCTCACGATCATAATCTGAAGTCGTAGTCTCAATTTGTGAACGAATCTGCGCAACACGTGCTTTAATGTCTTCAACATTACCAGCACCATTAATTACCGTTGTATTATCTTTATCTACAACAACTTTCTCTGCTTGTCCTAAATATGATAATTCAGCATTCTCTAATTTAAATCCTCTCTCTTCAGAAATTACTGTACCTCCTGTAAGAATAGCAATATCTTCCAACATTGCTTTACGACGGTCACCGAAACCTGGAGCTTTAACAGCAGCAACTTTCAGAGAACCACGGATTTTGTTAACTACTAATGTAGCTAATGCTTCTCCATCTAAATCTTCTGCAATAATTAATAATGGTTTTCCTGTTTGTACTTGTTTTTCCAAGATTGGCAATAATTCTTTCATATTGCTGATCTTTTTGTCATAGATCAAAATGTATGGGCTTTCTAATTCAGCTTCCATTTTGTCTGAGTTCGTAACAAAGTAAGGTGATAAATAACCACGGTCAAACTGCATACCTTCAACTGTTTTAACTTCAGTTTCAGTACCTTTTGCCTCTTCAACTGTGATAACTCCATCATTACCAACTTTTTCCATCGCCTCTGCAATTAATGAACCGATAACCTCGTCATTGTTTGCTGAAATTGAAGCAACTTGTTTAATTTTATTGTTGTCAGCACCTACTACTTGAGATTGAGACTTTAAGTTCTCAACTACTGCAGCAACTGCCTTATCAATACCACGTTTTAAATCCATTGGATTTGCTCCTGCTGCTACAGATTTAATTCCTGGAGCTACGATTGCTTGAGCTAAAACAGTAGCAGTTGTAGTACCGTCACCCGCTTGATCCGCAGTTTTAGATGCTACTTCTTTCACCATTTGAGCACCCATGTTCTCTAAAGCATCTTTTAAATCGATCTCTTTCGCTACCGATACACCATCTTTGGTAATTGCTGGAGAACCAAATTTCTTCTCAATAATTACATTACGACCTTTTGGACCTAAGGTAACTTTTACTGCATTTGCTAGTGTGTCAACACCTTTTTTCAGGGCGTCACGCGCTTCTACATTATATTTTACTTGTTTTGCCATTGTTATATGTATTGAATCTTCGACTTGAATTCATAAAATAGAGAATTCCAAAGTCTAATTTTATTAAAATTTTGTTTTTGGATTTTTGATTACAGAACAGCGTAGATATCAGCCTCACGCATAATTAAATACTCCTTACCTTCGTAAGTAATTTCAGTTCCTGCGTACTTACCGTACAATACTTTATCACCTACTTTTACAGTCAATGGTTCTTCAGGTTTCCCTGATCCTACAGCTACAATTGTTCCTTGGGATGGTTTTTCTTTTGCCGTATCAGGAATATAGATACCTGATGCTGTCTTTTCTTCTGCTGGAGCAGGCTCAACTACTACTCTGTCTCCGATAGGTTTAATACTTAATGCCATAATTGTATATCAATTTTTATTTTTCTTAATATTACGTAACTCAAAGGCATCACTAACTATGCCAATTGAAATTAAGCAGAATATTTTGCCATTTTTGCATTAACTGTCATTTTTCATGTCAGTTAACCATCATCTTAATGTCATCATGACACCAATTACCGAATCCAACCCTAAAAGCTTGAAAACAAGAAAACCCCGTCCAAATCTAGACAGGGTTCTATTTCTTTAGCTATTCAGCTTGATTACTTCGTCGTATCAGTAGCAGCTGGAGTTTGAGTCGTTCCTGTTGGTGCTCCTGTTGCAGGAGTCGCCGTAGGATTAAGATTCAAGTTAGGGGCTGTAACTGGCGCCTCAATTTGGTCTCCCAAACCACCTCTGTTTGATGATGATGGACCAATAATATTTATTGCAATACAAAAAACCATTAAGGCAATCGCAAAAATCCATGTTCCTTTTTCTAAAATATCACCTGTGCGTTGCACACCAATTAAATTAGCGCCACCAGAAAATCCTGAGGATAAACCACCCCCTTTAGGGTTCTGAATCAATACAAAAAACGCTAATAATAAGCTTGCTAGAATAATTAGGATAATAAATAATACGTCCATTTCTATATTTCAATTATAACTTTTGTTCAATCTCTTTAATTCGGGTCGCAAAGTACGATTTTTTTTCTGGATTATCCGAAATTAATTTCCGAAACACCAAGATTGCTTTTTCGTACATCCCCTGTGACTCATAGATGTTTGCCAATGTCTCCGTTACTACCTGCAATTGATCTTCTGAACTGCTCCGAGCCTTATTCTCCGTATTAATCGATTCCGCTTTCGGCGCTTGGATCTGTGGCTCCTCACGAATAAATTTCTCTATTACCTCATCAACCTTCTCCGAAGAATTAAATTCAACGGTTTCCTTTTTATGCTTATCGCTCAATTTATCTTCCGGATCCTGAAGATGAAAAATATTCTCCCTAATCTGTTGATCCAAAATCGCCGCATCCAGTTTCTTCGGATCAAATTGACCCTTTTGCTGTTTTGGAATAACAGGGGTTGAAAATGGCTGATAGGTCTCTGCATGCTCCAATCGAGTTTTGTAAAGCCACCACCTGAAACTATAAGGCATCAACTCATCATTATATAAACTGATATCTTCTTCAGAACTCCTCTTCTCACTTTCCTGCTCAACAATTGAATCAACCTCATTTGTTGGATCTTCCTCTACCTCATCAATAGCCCCAGCTTCTTCTACTTCAGTCTCCTCATCTTCAGCAAATTCCTTCTCTATATTATAACCCGACGGTATATCAAATATAGGCTCTTCATCTTTTTGGACAGATTCCTGATGCACAAACTCCTGCTGAACTTCTTCTATGCTAGACTGATGTTCTAATTTAGTTTCAACAACTTCAGGTTCTGATTCTAAATCCCCCGCATAAACTTCTGTATCTTCCCCAATCCCCTGCTCTTCTGCAACTTCCTCATAAGAAATGTAGTCATCCGAGTCAACTTCTATTTCAGGGATTTCCTCAATGGGTTTTTGTAAATAGTCTCTTAACCAGAATGGGTTATTAGCATAGATCAATGTTCTCTGCTTATCTATGGAATGTCCTTCCAAAAATTTCTTGCGTTCAAAAGCAAAAATGATTGGTTGTGAATACGGGTATTTAGATAAAAGCTGCTCAAATTCAGCAGTACTTACCTCCAATGGGTTCTCTAAGGCTTTTCTAAAAACAGTAATTTGATCCATGTAATTCAAGGGCTCTTTTTCTTACCAATTATTAAATGCTCGGTTAAAAATATCCTCTGTAAGCATCTTAACGATATCTTGGTTCAAGGTCATTTCCTGTCTGCTTACCTCTCCGCGGAACTCCTTGAATTGAGTAAACGATTCCTCAAAATCACTCTCCCCTGTCTCATCCTTCCTGTTCACATACTTAACCTTCACCGTTATTGACAGACGATTTAATGCTGCAAGATCGGTTCCGGCTTCAACTGCTGCAGGCGTAATCGCATAATTCGTAATAACTCCTGAAAAAATCGCATCTCCATCCTGATTAACTTGACTTAATTTAGATTGTGTCCTGATGCGCTCCTTCAATCCCTCTGTGAACGTTTGACTTAAGGTTGCTGAAACAAATGGAGATATGTTTTCAAATATCTCAATGGAATAGGTTTTCATATTCTCAGGAATGGTCCCGCCTCCTAAACTATATTTAACTCCACATCCCTGTATCGTAAATATAAGAAGTGTAGTAAATATATAGGCTAAAAACTTGCCTTTTATCTTGTTTCCGAACATATTAATCTAAATTCAAATCCTTTATTTTCCTGTACAACGTACGCTCCGAAATACCTAATTCCTGCGCAGCTGCCTTGCGTTTGCCTTTATGTTTCTTCAAAGCTTTCTTGATCAAATCCGATTCCTTATCCAATAAAGACAGGGATTCTTCAACCTCCTCAACATCCTGGGTATCATACAGGTAATCATTATTGTTCCCATTCGAAACATTTGGATTATGAATCGTGATTGTTGGGTTTGAATTCACAGGAAATTCCTCCGATCCTAAAACTCCTGCACTTGGCCTCACATCCTGATACAATTGATTGATATAGGGTGAATTTTGATCCATCGTACCTTGATTTAAGCCATTCTGCATCAACTCCACAACCAACTTCTTCAAATCAACCATATCTTTCTTCATGTCAAAGAGAACTTTGTATAAAAGATCTCTTTCCGAGAAATTTTCCTTCGATTGATCCTTCAAGGCCATAGGTAGCGTAGTGCTCTGCGTTTCTGCAGGTAGATAATGACTTAGAATTTGAGCATTTACCAATCTCTCCTTTTCTAAAACGGCAATCTGCTCGGCAATATTCTTCAATTGACGAACATTTCCCGGCCAAGAATAATTTCGAAGCAATTCTTGAGCGTCTTCAGTCAACTGAATACCTGGCGAACGGTATTTGTCAGAAAAATCAACCACGAACTTTCTGAACAAAAGTACGATATCCTCTTTACGCTCTCGCAATGAAGGGATGCGCAATGGAACCGTATTTAATCTATAATATAGGTCTTCCCTAAATTTTCCCTTTTTTACCGCCTCGTAAACATCGACATTGGTCGCAGCAACTACACGGACATTTGTTTTTTGTACTTTGGAGGAACCAACACGGATATACTCTCCTGATTCTAAAACTCTCAATAACCTGGCTTGCGTACCGAAGGGTAACTCTCCAACCTCATCAAGAAATATAGTTCCACCATCTACAACTTCAAAATATCCTTTCCTTGCTTCGTGAGCGCCAGTAAATGAACCTTTCTCATGTCCAAATAACTCTGAATCTATCGTTCCTTCTGGAATCGCACCACAGTTAACCGCAATAAAAGGTCCGTGTTTCCTGCCACTTAATTGATGGATAATGTGAGAAAAAACTTCTTTCCCTGAACCACTCTCCCCTTGAATCAAAACCGATATATCGGTAGGTGCTACCTGGCGTGCAATATCGATTGCACGATTTAGTAATGGAGAATTCCCAATTATCCCAAACCTGCTCTTAATATCTTGATGATCCATTATTAATATTTAGTGTTTAGATTATTAATCAATTATTCTTCCGATTAAGGTCGCAGATGTACAGCTCTCGCCTAATACATTTACATAATCTCCAACCTTATAACGTTCATCCACTGGGAAAACAACCATTGTATTTTGATCGTTCCGTCCACAGAAATCCTTATCTGAACGTTTAGAAGTTCCTTCAATTAATACTTTCTGAACTTTTCCAACAAAATTCTCAATTCTATATAAACTATGTGCTCTTTGCAAATCCACAACTTCTGTCAACCTGCGCTTCTTAACCTCTTCTGGAATATCATCCTCATAACGCTTCGCTGCCAAAGTTCCAGGTCGTTCTGAATAGGCAAACATATAGGCGTAATCATATTTTACATATTCCATCATGGATAACGTTTCTTGATGCTCCTCCTCGGTTTCTGTACAAAATCCTGTGATGACATCAGTTGAGATTCCGCACTCCGGAATAATACGGCGAATAGCATCTATCCTATTGATGTACCACTCCCTATCATAGGTCCTGTTCATCAACTCTAGAACTCTTGAGTTCCCTGACTGTACCGGTAAGTGAATATAATTACAGATATTCTCATAACGGGCCATCGTGTATAGGACTTCGTCAGTTATATCCTTTGGATGTGACGTAGAAAACCTGATTCTTAAATCCGGACTTACTTCTGCTACCAAAGCTAATAATTGAGCAAAGTTGATGGTTGATTTCTCCGCTTCTCCTTCTTCCGATTTAGGCGTATACTTATACGAGTCAACATTTTGACCTAGTAAAGTTACCTCTTTATACCCAGCATTGTAAAGGTCTTGAGCCTCTTTGACAATGGATTCCGCATCTCTACTACGCTCCCTCCCGCGAGTGAATGGAACAACGCAGAATGAACACATATTATCACATCCTCGCATGATCGAAATAAATGCTGAAATACCATTACTGTTCAACCGAACAGGACTGATATCTGCATAGGTCTCCTCTCTAGAAAGCAATACATTTACAGCACGTCCACCCTCATCAACTTGATCGATTAAATTTGGTAAATCGCGATAGGCATCTGGACCCACAACAACATCAACCAACTTCTCCTCTTCCAAGAATTTTGCTTTCAATCGCTCCGCCATACAGCCTAATACGCCAACCACCATCCCTGGATTCTTAGCTTTCGCAGATTCGAACTCCTTTAATCTATTTCTAACTCGCTGTTCTGCATTCTCACGAATCGAACAGGTGTTGATAAATACAACATCAGCCTCTTTATAATCTTTCGTTGTCTCAAATCCTTTCTCTATCAAGATGGAAGCTACAATTTCACTATCTGAAAAATTCATTTGGCATCCGTAGCTTTCAATATAAAGCTTGCGACCAGTGGATTGTCCAGTAGGAACCATATCTAAAGCCTCACCTTGGCGAGATTCATCATGTGTTTTTGTTGTATGCGTTAACTCTAACATAGTCAATTTTCAAAGACTACAAAGTTAGTAATTATCTATTAAACAAATGACAGTTTGTCAGCACTTAATGAAATTTAACATAAAAAATAGAAAAGGCGCCAATTTAGATTAGCGCCTTTCATTTATATTTTAAGAAGTCTTATTGAGCTGCTTCTTGTTTAGCTTCCTCTTGCATTTTCTTGTTTGCAACAATTACAATCTCAACACGACGATTTTCTGCTCTACCTGCCTCTGTATCATTGGAAGCAATTGGCTCCGCAAAGTTTTTACCTTCTGTTTTTATACGGCTGCCTGCTAATCCTTGTGAAACTGCGAATGCCTTAACTGATGACGCACGACCATCAGATACTTTTTGGTTTGCAGCCAAGGTACCTACGTTATCTGTATGTCCTAAAACCAAAATATCAGTATTAGGCTCTTTATTTAATGTCTCAACCAATTTAGCAATGTTTTCTTTTGCTGTTGGTTTTAAAGCAGTACTATTAAAATCAAATAAAATACCTGAATCAAACTTAACTAAGATACCTTCACCTACTTGTTCTACTTCAGCACCAGCTACTGTATTTTCAATTTCCTTCGCCTGCTTGTCCATTTTCTTACCAATCAATGTACCCGCAGCTCCACCAATAACAGCTCCAGCAATTGCTCCTACCGCAGTATTACCTGCTTTACCTCCAATTAGGGCGCCAATCGCACCTCCAGCTGCTGTACCTACTACAGCTCCTTTTGTTGTGTTACTAGTATTTTGAATGGTTGAACAGCTAGCAAATAACATTGCTGAGGTTGCAACTGTCAATCCATATACCGCTAGTCTTTTATTCATTTTCATAATCAAATAATTTATCTTTTGTACTAATTAATTTATTGTCTCACTAATAGAATGCTTATTTGCAAAGCCAATGCCAAACTACATTTTTATCTATTTTATAAGTTACAACTTGTTAATTAACAGCTTTTTATTTTTCCAAAGTAGGAATATCTAACTTAGGCAATCTTTGAGATTTTGGACGCCCTTGCGAATTCCATGTCTTAAATGAACTGTTGATATAATTCATTAAATCATATTGTCCCCAACGTTGAGCTGTTGAATACGATGGTCTGTAAATATCCATGAACGATTGTAATTCATCGCCCTCCAATTTCGTCAAATTCGATACAATCGTTTTATTGAATATGCGATCTACTTTAGTTTCCTCCAATTCTTGGTTCATATAGCTCTCGAATCGCTTCGCATTCTTAGCCTCTTTACCGAACAAATTATACAACGCCGTCGCAGGACTAGCCAAATAGGTCCCAAATTTATTGTGTCCGCCATTATAAACACCTTTGCTACCATAATCTTCCATCATCTCTCGCATTTGCCCCTCCTTGGTACTACGGGTAATGACAACCGTCTCAATCTGGTTTCCGGCCTGTATATCAACCAAAATGTCCTCCAATGTATTGATCCTTGTCTTTACCGGCCCATAACCAACTTTACTAATAGACAAGGTATCCCCAACATTCACTTCAACAGTAAATACTCCATAAGAATTCGTCCTAACTGTCTGTTTAGTCCTTAAATTGACCACATTCGCATCACTAATTCTAGTGTCTGTCCCACGCTCTAGCACCAAGCCAGAGACCATGTTGTCTAATTCTTGAGCTTGTGCAGCAATTCCCAAGAAAAAGAAAGCACATAATAGGGCAATATATTTTACTTTATTATACATCCAATTTTAAAGGTAATAATACTTT
>JBEBTR010000137.1:0-8805 GCA_040393725.1 Sphingobacterium endophyticum
ATAATAAACATACTTTTCCGCATTTAATCGATATAAAATACAATGTTTTAGCATCTTTTTGAAAGTATTCTTATTATGAAATAAATATTAGTCGAAAATAAATAAGATTAAGGTTTTCGTTTTATCAGGCGATGAAAAGTTTATGTAAAAACATGTTTTCATCCTCAGGACTTTGATACTAGCAGTCGTTTTGCAAGCTCATGCCAATCTGAACAACTGTTTTCTTTCTGACTCGTACCAACTCCTGCCATATGGGACCAAAACCCATAGGTAGTTGCCGGTGCAAAATCCAATAGATGCTCCTCAAAAAAACTCGCTCCAAACAACCAGTTTGATCCAGTTTCTTGTGTGTAGTATTTTGAAAGTAACCTTCTCTCTGCGTATGTAATGTTTCCCGTTTCTATTAAAGTCCGAATATTATCGTCTATTTCTTGGTCTCCAGTTGTACCTTTTTCCCAATTACTAACCGCCGCCTCTTCGATATGCTCCGGATTTAATTGTTCAGTATCTGATCCATTTAATTTAAAAAATACATTAGGGTATTTCTTGAGCATAAATCTAAAGTAATCCCTCCAAAGTAACATGCTGGTCAATCGCTCAAATCTCTTCTTATTTTGACTCAAATTAGAAGTATTCATTTCATGATAAACATAAATAGGAGATAAGGACCCAATAGCAATATAAGGCGAAATTAACGTGAAATTCTCATTGCCTGTATAATTTGGATCCAAGAGTTTCTTTAATTTCTTAATACCAAAATGCTCTCCACCTTCAAATTCTTTAGATCCCCATTTATCAATATCTTCCGAAGAATAACCTAAATCTTCGAGACTGGGAAGATGCGTTTCTTCTAAATGTTGAGGGCTTGGTATTGAAATCG
This sequence comes from Sphingobacterium endophyticum, assembly GCA_040393725.1. Classification (GTDB taxonomy): domain Bacteria; phylum Bacteroidota; class Bacteroidia; order Sphingobacteriales; family Sphingobacteriaceae; genus Sphingobacterium; species Sphingobacterium endophyticum_A. Next base: position 881 of record JBEBTR010000137.1, read on the forward strand.
GAGCAGAAATGGATGGTCGAACCGTACTTTCTTTCTCAACCTTCTTTCGAAAAATATTAAACTTGTCAGGTATATCTTTTATAGGAAAGGGTAGATCTTCCTTATGATAGAGGGTATGACCTATAAAATGTCGTAAGTTTATTTTGTTTTTCCATAACGCAGATTCAACAGACTCCGAGATTTGGGTCTCTCTGGAGGCTACTTCTCGATGATGATAAACTTCATCAACATCATACTTTGAACATAGTTGCGGTATTACATCCTCTGGCTTCCCAACAAAAACCATAAGGTCACTATTCATTCCTTGTAATTGTTCCTTAATATATGAAACTGACTCAAGTAAGAATTTACCTCTTTTTATACCTGTTCGATTGTGTTGAAATTTGTCCTTAGTGAAATATCGTGGATCAAAACAGTAAACAGGGATAATCAGATCAGATTTGTTTATAGCCTCTGACAAAACCTCATTGTCATGCAGCCTTAAATCATTTCTAAACCAAACAAGAACCACTTTTTTACTCATACTTTTTCCACGAAATGCGTTACCTAACAAATATAATCTATTATATGCTTTAACATAAACTAGGAAAGTGATTTTTACATCCCCGAGACAATATAATTATTGGTAAAATTTTGTTTTTTTTGTAAAATTTTTAGAAAATTTAAACTTTACTAGTTTAATTCTGTTTGCATTTAAATAAAATTATTGTTTCAAATATGCGGAGGTGAGATGGAAGTGTTATTATCTGGCTTAAATTCCTATTTAGGAAAAAGGGCAATGAGTAACTTAAGTAGGGACGATTTTAATGTACATGGTATTGTTAGAGATTTAGATCTATTTAATGCTAGAAAAACTGAAGAATCTACTGCAACTCTTAATCGAGTAGATTTATTGCGTAAAGGTAAGGAATTTGATGCTTTTAAAATTGATTCTGCTCTCGGTTTAGCTATTTATATTACACATGTCCCGACATTAGGTGAATATGTAAACCTTAATTTAGAACTTATTACCCTAAAGAATTTCATTGAGCTAACAAAACTTAATGGAGGTAGAAGGTTAGTCTATATTGCTAGACTCATGGATAAGCCTTTTATTCCACATATTGAAGCCCTATTGAAAGCTTCAAATATTGATTATACCATTGTTTTAAAAAACTTAGCCATAGGTAAAGGAAGCGTTTTGGACAAATATATGCACCAACTCATCAATGGAAAGTACTTGCCCTATGATAATATGTTTGCCAAGGTTAAATTCAATCCAATATCATCGTTAGATTTATTGCGTTGGATTTATAATGTAGATTGGGATAAACATTTCCTAAATCAAACCATAGAAATTGGAGGCCCTAAAACCATTACCGTTCAGGATATGTACAGGCTTTATAAAAAAACACTTTATCCAAATGCGGAGGTAAAAAGTATTTTACTCCCTCACTTTATCATGAATATGATGTTCAAAAAGGCTTATCATATTCACAAAGAAGATGTTGTTGAATTCAAACGCCTTATGCAACAGGAATATCCAATTGATAATACCTCTTGGAAAAATATTATTCTCTTCTCATTTACTCCCTTAGATCAGGTCATTAAATTTGATCAATAAATCAGGTACCTTCTTTAATTATACATATTAGCTTACATTTGTAGCTAATCGTGAATTAATTATGGGATATAAAAGTCTACAAGATTGCGTTACTGACCTTGAAAAAAATGGTCACTTAATCCGAATAAAAGAAGAAGTCGACCCTTATTTAGAAATGGCCGCCATTCATATGCGTGTATATGATGCTAAGGGACCAGCACTTTTTTTCGAAAATATTAAGGGATCTAAGTTTCCAGCTGTATCTAATTTATTTGGAACCCTAGAACGTTCTAAGTTCATGTTCCGGGACTCATTAGATCATGTTAAAAAATTGGTAGATGTAAAAATGAATCCCATGTCAGTTTTAAAGAAACCTTTTGATTACGCTGGATCTTCCTTAGTTGCATTAGGTGCTTTGCCTTGGAAAAAGAAATCCAAAGCCCCAATTTTATATGGTCAAACCAAGATCTCTGAACTGCCCCAGATTGTTAACTGGCCCATGGATGGTGGCCCATTCGTAACGATGCCTCAGGTATATACCGAAGATATTACAAAACCAGGTATAATGAATGCCAATTTGGGCATGTACAGAATTCAGCTTGCTGGTAATGAATATGTGCAGAATCAAGAAATTGGACTTCATTACCAATTACACCGTGGAATTGCTGTCCATCAAACAAAATCAAACCAGTTAGGAAAACCATTAAAGGTTAGCATTTTCGTCGGAGGTCCTCCATCTCATCCTCTTTCTGCTGTAATGCCTTTGCCTGAAGGCTTATCTGAAATGATTTTCGCCGGTGCATTGGGAAATCGTAGGTTTAGATATTTTTATGATGATGAAGGATTTTGCATTTCTGCTGATGCCGATTTCGTGATTACAGGGACCGTGTATCCAAATGAAAATAAACCTGAAGGTCCATTTGGGGATCATATAGGGTATTATTCCTTGATTCATCCTTTTCCTTTAATGAAAGTCCATAAAGTATATCACCGACAAAACCCAATTTGGTCATTTACCGTTGTGGGTAGGCCTCCTCAGGAAGACACTAGTTTCGGTGCATTAATACATGAAATTACTGGAAATGCGATACCCCAACAAATACCCGGATTACATGCTGTAAATGCTGTAGACCCTGCGGGTGTCCATCCTTTGTTATTTGCAATCGGTAGTGAAAGATATACCCCATATCAAAAAGTGGAAAGACCTCAAGAAGTTCTTACTATTGCTAATCAAATTTTGGGTACTAATCAACTCAGTTTAGCTAAATATCTATTTATTTCAGCTTTTGAAGACAATCCTAAACTTGATATCCATAATATTAAAGATTTCTTTACTCATATTTTTGAAAGAATTGATTTAAGCCGTGATTTACATTTCCTCACAAATACAACTATCGATACCTTAGATTACTCAGGTGACGGATTAAATGCTGGTTCTAAAGTGACTTTTGCAGCGGTAGGAGATGTTAAAAGAGAGTTGTTGAAAGAGTTACCGCCTTATTTAGACTTACCACGACCTTTTAACCAGATGAAATTAGCATTACCTGGAATCGTTGTCCTCGATGGAAAATCCTTTACTAGTTATGAAGAAGAAGCCAAAGTATTGGAAGATTGGTGTGAGGCAGCTAAAAACGTTAATTGGAATGGTATTCAACTCATTGTTTTGGCTGATGATGCAAAATTTACTGCTGAGAATGAAAATAATTTTGTTTGGGTGACTTTCACCAGATCTAATCCAGCTTATGATATTTACGGAATAGAAAGTTTTACTGCTCACAAACATTGGGGCTGTCATGGTCCAGTGATTATTGATGCCAGAAGTAAACCCCATCATGCTCCGGATCTTATTAAAGATGCCCAAGTCGAAAATAGGGTAGACCAGTTGGCTGCTAAGGGCCGTTCTTTGCATGGCATTATTTAACCGAATTTCTATTTTTTGAAAAAGCCTATTAAATCATTAATAGGCTTTTTTATTCATTTATTTTATAAAAAAAACAATGCGTTTTTTAATAATTCGCCTAAATATATGCCAATTGCTCAATGAAACTTAAATAATATTGAAAAATATTCAATAAAAATCAAAAAACATTATGAAAATTGTTTTTATTTATTTTACTTTGTGTCATTAATTCATAGAAATAAGTAAATAATTATAAAAACAACAATCGTATGTGCGGAATTGTCGGAGCATTTGAATTGAAAGAACCTCTAACATCCTTAAGGCCTCAAGTCTTGGAAATGTCGAAAAGAATTCGTCATAGAGGCCCGGATTGGTCGGGAATTTATAGCTCAGAGAAAGCTATATTAGCTCATGAGCGACTAGCTATTGTAGATCCTAAATCTGGAAGTCAACCTTTGTTCAGTCCTGATGGAAAAGTTGTACTTGCAGTGAATGGTGAAATCTATAACCACAAAGAACTACGAAATTCACTCCCTAATTATCAATTTTCAACGCAATCTGATTCTGAAGTTGTTTTGGCCTTATATCTAGAAAAAGGTCCCTCATTCGTAGAAGATTTAAATGGTATTTTTGGTTTCGCCCTTTATGATTCTCGTGATGATTCTTTCTTTGTTGCTAGAGATCATATGGGGATTATTCCTCTGTACTATGCGAAGGACGAATTAGGTCAATTATTTGTTGCTTCTGAATTGAAATCCTTAGAAGGTTTTTGTTCCGTAATTGAACAGTTTCCTCCAGGTCACTACTTATACAGTAAAGAAAGTTTAGAACCTAAACGTTGGTATAAAAGAGATTGGGAAGATTTCGAGTCAGTAAAAGAAAATAACACTGACATCGATACATTAAGAAAAGGTTTGGAAGATGCGGTTCATCATCAATTGATGTCTGATGTACCTTATGGAGTCTTGCTTTCAGGTGGACTCGATTCCTCCGTAATTGCAGCAATTACCAAAAAATTCGCCTCTAAAAGGATTGAATCTAATGATCAGGAAGATGCATGGTATCCTCAGTTGCATTCTTTTGCTGTCGGACTTGTAGGTTCGCCAGACCTTATTGCCGCTCAAAAAGCTGCCGATCATATCGGAACTATTCATCATGAAGTCAATTTTACTATTCAAGAAGGGTTAGATGCTATCCGCGATGTGATTTATCACCTCGAAACTTATGATGTAACCACAATTAGAGCATCAACTCCTATGTATTTATTAGCAAGGGTTATAAAATCTATGGGTATCAAAATGGTGCTGTCAGGTGAAGGTTCGGATGAATTATTCGGAGGTTACCTTTATTTCCACAAAGCTCCTAATGCCAAAGAATTTCATGAGGAAACTGTAAGGAAATTAAAGAAACTGTATCTATATGATTGCTTAAGAGCAAACAAATCATTAGCCGCTTGGGGGGTGGAAGGTAGAGTACCATTTTTAGATAAAGAATTTATGGATATTGCTATGAGCATAAACCCTGAAGATAAAATGATAAGAAATGGAAGGATGGAGAAATGGGTGGTTAGAAAAGCTTTTGAAGATTATTTGCCCGAATCAATTGCTTGGAGACAAAAAGAACAGTTCTCAGATGGTGTGGGATATTCGTGGATCGACACATTGAAAGAACAGGCTGAACAAAAGGTGTCCGATACGGAGTTTGAAACTGCTGCTTCAAGATTTCCTATCAATACACCAAAAAACAAAGAGGAATACTTGTACAGAAGTATTTTTGAATCTCACTTTCCTTCTGATGCTGCTGCTAAAACCGTTCCATCTGTTAAATCAGTGGCTTGTAGCACCCCTGAAGCCTTAGCTTGGGATGCCTCTTTTCAAAACCTCAATGACCCTTCAGGACGAGCGGTAGCTAATGTTCACAACGAAAGCTATGATAAAAAATCTCAATCTGTCGGAGCTTAGAACAAAAATTAAATCATATCATATCAACTTGTATTAATTGTGGGCTGTAAGAATTTACAGCCTACTTTTTTTATCCAAAATCATCCCTAAAGTTATTCCATATTGTGCTAGAATATAACTGCCCATTATTATCAAGCCAGAATTAGAAATATATACAACAAACTTATCAACTGCTAGTATTGAATCTGAAATAATGAAAAATATGGCGGCAATAAAGATTGTCAAAAAACTCAAAAATCCTACTTGCTGTTTCCTTGTATATGCGAAAAAAGCCATCAAGCCTATCACGATTATGTATAATATTACTGGAATTTTTAAAGGACCTAAACTAGGCTTTAAAACCGAATATAGATAATAGGAATATGTAAATAAAATACCAGCTATCAAGATATAGCCTTTGTGCTTTACTAATTCTTTTGGATTCGTTTGTTTTATAAATGCAATAACATATAAAACATGTCCAATTAAAAAGGAGGTCAAGCCAAAAATAAATTGGTCTTGCATCATCAGAAATATATCGCCTAGACAACCAAAAAATAATCCGGTTGCAATGTTCTTCTCAATATTCCTCTTAAAACCGGTTTCCTTGAAAAGGATATAGATTAAAAAGAGACAGATAAGGGGTTTGCTGATATATCGAAGATTCGGCAAATTAAAGTAAATAGCAAATAAATGAAGCAATGCAATTCCAAAAAATACAATATGTAATTTGTAATGCTTCATTTCAATTGCGATGTGCTTTAGGATTGAATATTCGCTTTTGCCTTATTTCTTTTAACCAATATATAGCTAATCCATAATAATAGAATCCATGCAGGTATTAATTCAACCGAGATTTTTAGACCAGTAAACCACATCATTAATAATACGCCAAGTAAAAACAGCAAACTAAAATAATTACTGATAGGGTATAGAATAGTTGGAAACTTAGTTTTGATCCCCTCTGAATCTTTTTTCTTTCGAAAAAACATATGGGTTAAGGTTATCATTATCCAATTGATTATTAATGCTGACACAACCAAAGACATGAGAATACCTAATGCTTCTTTGGGAATGATTTTGTTAATTAAGACAGTTATGGCAACTATTGCTGCAGATGCCAAAATCGCATTTACGGGAGAATGATTTTTATTAAGTTTCTTTAAGAATTTAGGGGCGTTCCCTTGTTCTGCTAACCCATATAGCATTCTTGAATTACTATAAACGCAACTGTTATAAACTGATAGTGCTGCAGTTAGAACAATGATATTTAATGCATTGGCAATAATCGTTGTAAAATAAAAAGTCTTACCAAATAGTTCAAACTGAAATCCTTTTAACGTTGCAAAAACCTCAACAAATGGACTTGTCTCTGCAGTAATAGTTCTCCATGGCATCAATGAAAATAAGATAAATAATGCACCGACATAAAAAACTAGTATCCTCCATAGAACTTGATTGGTTGCTTTAGGGATGTTCTTTTCCGGATTCTCGGCTTCTGCGGCAGTAATTCCAACTAATTCAAGCCCTCCAAACGAAAACATAATTATGACCAGGGCAGCCAATAATCCTGAATACCCAATTTCTCCACTTCCACTCAGCCAACCATGTGGAAAGAAGCCCCCATCGTTATATAAATTCGCTACGGTAGCACGTTCACCGCCATTTCCTGATAATAGGAGGTATGTCCCAAAAATAATCATCGCTATAATTGCAACAACTTTAATTATCGAAAACCAAAACTCCGTCTCACCATAGACCTTAACGGATGCTAAATTGATAACATTGATCACTATAAAGAAAAATAAGGAGGATGTCCATAAGGGAATCTCTGGCCACCAAAATTGAACATATTTCCCTATAGCTGTTAATTCAGCCATGCTCACTAAAATATATAATAACCAATAATTCCATCCCGATGCATATCCCGCAAATGGTCCCCAATATTTATTGGCAAAAGAACTGAAACTCCCTGAAATTGGTTCCTCGACAACCATTTCACCCAATTGACGCATAATGAAAAACGCAACCAATCCCGCGATAGCATATCCCAATATAACAGAAGGTCCAGCCAGAATAGCTGCTTGCCCAACTCCTAAAAACAATCCCGTACCAATCGCTCCTCCCAAAGCAATCAACTGTATATGTCTATTGCTAAGTCCTCTCTTAAGTTCTTTTTCCTTGTTTTCTTGCACGTTATTTGAAGGTTAATTCCTGATTATTATATTTTCTAATCCTTATTATTGATTTTATTCAATAAAAGCTCCAAGATAAATTTTTCATTTTAATTTTTGGACATCTTTTCTAAGAAACCTGGCCCAATCCTATTTTATTTCAATTAAACCATCTGTCATCCCGAGCTTTAGCTCGGGAAACTATTTAATCACCAACCTAATAACTCCCATCCCTTCATAATTTGAATATATGCTTCCAAGCAATTGCTATTACATAACCAGAGAAGTAAAAAAAATGGTCTAGGAAAATATAATTCCTAAACCACTTC
>JBEBTR010000138.1:0-8785 GCA_040393725.1 Sphingobacterium endophyticum
TGTCTTTTGTCTTAAGTCCATTTAATTCCTAAATTAGGAATTAAATAGACAATTGTTAAATAACCATATGAGAACTTCAGCCCTTATTAGTACGGATCAGGCCCTTAAATTAATTAATGAGGAGAATGCCGTTGTTTTGGATTCAACGATAGACAAAGTCAATCAAAAGATGGATACCAGCAAACTTGAATTAATTCCAAACAGTTTATTTTTTGATATTGAGGGTGTTTTTTCGGATCATGAAAGCACCTTTCCACATACGATGGTAAGACCTGAGAAGTTTTCTGCTGAAGCGAAGAAGTTAGGAATCAATCAAGGATCTACTGTAATTGTTTATGATCGTTGGGGAGTATATTCCAGTCCAAGGGCATGGTGGATGTTCCGATATATGGGTCTTGAGAAGGTTTATGTATTGAATGGTGGCGAACCGGCATGGAAAGCTGCAGGACTTCCCATTGTAGATGCATATGGCCATCCAGAATCATTAGGAAACTTTAAAGCGAAGCCTAATTATGAGTGGTTTATCTCCAAGGAAGAATTGGAAGAAAGATTGGGTGATGATGATTTCACTATTACAGACGCGCGCTCGGCTGCACGATTTCATGGAACTGCCCCGGAACCAAGGGAAGGACTGAGATCCGGTCATATACCCAATTCTAAAAACTTACCTTTTGATCAAGTATTGGATGGGATTACCTATCATGACCGCATGGAACTTGAGAAATTATATGAAGGAAAAATCGATAGCGGAAAACAAAACATATTCACCTGCGGTTCTGGCATATCAGCAGCAATTATTGCTCTGGGAGCTTATGAATTAGGGAATGACTATATTACTATTTATGATGGATCCTGGAGTGAATGGGGTGCGGATCCCAATTCTGCCATTGTTAAAGATTAGTTATTTCAGAAGTAATAAAGCGATGGCGGTCAAATTGATATATTGACCGCCATCGTCTATTCATGTCTACTTATTTTGAAGGGCTAGGAAGCGGGACATAACCATCATCTCCTGGAACTTTTGGAAATTCATGATCAATCCACTTTTGTTTAGCCTCATCAATAGTTTCTCTTGAGCTTGCTACGAAGTTCCAGGAGATAAAACGCTCTTCTGGAAATGGTTCCCCACCAAAAATATATACGGTAGTACCGGCTTTCATTTCAAAAGTACATAGATGTGCATCTAATGTAATTAAGATCTGTTTAGGGCCATAGGTAAAACCATTGCTTTCAATTTCTCCTTCTAAGATATATAGACCACTTTCTCCATATAACTCTCCTTTAATATCAATTAAAGCGTCTTGGTCGGCTTTCACTTCAATCATATAGAGCTTACTATAAACAGGAACTGGAGATTTTTTACCAAATGCCACTCCAGCAATCAATTTATAGGATACTCCATTATCATACCATGAAGGTATTTGGTCTGCTTCGATATGATGAAATTCAGGATCCATAAATTCAAGTTCTTTAGGAAGGGCCACCCAAATTTGTAAGCCGTGTAAGAATTTATCGGTTTGTCTTAGGTATTCTGGAGTTCTTTCGGAATGGACTACACCCTTCCCTGCTGTCATCCAATTCACTGCACCCGGTTGGATTTCCATTGCCGTTCCCAAACTATCTCTATGGAATATGGCACCATCAAAGAGGTAAGTAAGCGTTGATAAACCAATATGCGGGTGTGGGCCAACATCTAAATTTTCATGATCTGCCAGACAAGCGGGTCCCATGTGGTCAATAAATACAAATGGTCCTATAGAACGTTTTTGTCGGAAAGGCAACAGTCTTCCCACCATGAAATTTCCAATATTTGCTGCAGTTTCTTCTTTAATAAAATCAATGTTTGACATAAGATCCTGAATTAATTTAATACTTCCTTAAAGTTACAAATTATCAAGAGTTATTGACGAGCTTGAAAATCAAATCCGAGGCAAGCTTTGTCGTTCTATTGTCAATATCATATAGGGGATTGATTTCAGCAAAATCAATGCATTCGAAATTCGGCAAATCAATAATGGTTTGATAGATCGCCTGAAATGTTGTATCCGGAATAATTCCATTAAATGCGGGTGAACTAACTCCAGGAGCAAATGCTGAGGCAAATACATCCATATCCACAGTCACATAAACATGATCTACCTTTTTAGCGAACTCTATCATTTGATTTTTTATGTTTTCGAGGTTAAGGCTATTAACATTTTCCGATTTTATTATCTCAATACCACGCTCCTTTGCATAATTGAAGAGCGCTTTTGTATTACTGATTTCTTGGATTCCGATTGCCAGATATTTCACTGTATTTCCATCCTTGATTCCTTCTTCCATAATTTGGAAGAATCCGGTTCCGGAATTTCCCTGTCCATCCAATGGATTGCGGCAATCTAAATGAGCATCAAAATTAATGATGCCAATTTTCTTGGACATGCTAAATCTTTTCAAACCATTGAAATGTCCATAAGTTACCTCATGTCCCCCTCCGAGCACAATAGGTTTTCCACCATATTCCAGAATTTGTGCAATGCGTTTTGAAAGTTCATTTTGCGCACTTTCGAGATCATCGGAAACACAGATAACATCGCCGGCATCTACTATTTTTTTAGAAATCGGTAAATGGTTCGGAAGATTACCCAAAACTTTTCTCAGAGATGCCGGTGCATCTTTGGCCCCAACCCTACCCTGATTTCTTTTGACACCTTCATCACAGCAAAACCCTAATAACACAAAAGTGGAACTTAAATCTTGAACATGATCGTCAAGATCAATCAAACCCATGACTTGATGCCAACGTTGAAGATCTAATGAATCACCATCCATTCTTCCAGACCATTGTTGGGGTTCTCCAGCCTTATAAAATACATTTCCAAGTGCTTCCATAATTTAGCTCTTTAAAATAAATTATCGATTACCTGATCATCAACAAGCTCAGCTTTTGTCACTTTAAGTGATGCTGTTCGGCTCAATTCTTTTTCAATTGCACTGATTGCTTCCTTATTTCTTGCCCATGCCCGACGTGCTATCCCATTATTGACATCAAAAAATAACATTTGTTTTAATTTATAATCGCTTTCTGTGGAACCATCCAATAACATGCCGAAACCACCATTGATGACTTCTCCCCATCCAACACCGCCACCGTTGTGGATGGAAACCCAAGTTGCGCCTCTGAAACTATCTCCAATCACATTATGAATTGCCATATCCGCAGTAAATTTACTTCCATCGTAAATATTGCTTGTCTCACGATAAGGTGAATCCGTTCCAGAAACATCATGATGGTCCCTACCCAACACTACTGGAGCAGATAATGATCCGTCTGCAACTGCATTGTTAAAAGCTTCAGCTATCTTCATTCTACCCAATGCGTCAGCATATAATATCCTAGCTTGTGATCCTACTACAAGCTTATTTTGTTCAGCCTCTTGAATCCACCTAATATTATCTTCCATCTGCTGGAATATTTCCTTGGAAGCATCTTTCTGAAGTTCTTTAAGGACTTCCAACGCTAATTGGTCGGTCTTTCTTAAATCTTCGGCCTTTCCTGAAGTACATACCCATCGGAATGGTCCAAAACCATAATCAAAGCACATGGGGCCAAGGATATCTTGAACATAAGACGGATATTTAAAATTTACCCCATCTTCAGCCATAATATCCGCACCCGCCCGGCTCGCCTCCAGAAGAAAGGCATTTCCATAATCGAAGAAATAAGTTCCTTTGGACACATGCCTGTTGATAGCGTCGGCATGACGAACCAAAGACCTTTGAACTTCTTTCTTAAACTGTTCCGGATTATTGGCAATTAAATTATTGGATTCCTCAAAAGAAAGATCTACAGGGTAATAACCCCCAGACCAAGGATTATGTAAAGAGGTTTGATCAGATCCCACTGTGACTGGGATATTCAGCTTATCGAATTCCTCCCAAACGTTCACAATGTTTCCAATGTATGCTATAGAAATAACTTCTTGATTTTTGATAGCCATTTTAACCGCATCCACTAGGCTATCCATGTTATCTACCAACCTATCTACCCAACCTTGTTCATGTCTTTTCTTAGCGGCAGATGGATTAACTTCTGCGCAAACAGTAATGCAACCAGCAATGTTTCCTGCCTTAGGCTGTGCACCGCTCATACCTCCCAAGCCAGAAGTTAGAAAAACCTTTCCTTTACTATTTTCCCCATCTTTTAAATGCTTTCTAAAAGCATTCATAACGGTAATTGTTGTTCCATGGACAATGCCTTGCGGCCCAATATACATGTATGAACCTGCGGTCATCTGTCCATATTGAGTAACCCCTAAAGCATTGTATTTTTCCCAGTCATCCGGTTTAGAATAATTTGGAATCATCATCCCATTGGTCACCACTACTCTGGGGGCATGTTCAGATGAAGGGAATAATCCCATAGGATGTCCGGAATACATATGTAATGTTTGTTGATCTGTCATTTGAGACAGGTATTTCATGCTGAGGAGATATTGAGCCCAATTTTGGAATACCGCTCCATTTCCACCATAGGTTATCAGTTCATGGGGATGTTGTGCAACAGCAGGATCGAGATTATTTTGGATCATCAGCATTATTGCGGCTGCTTGTAAAGACTTGGCTGGATAAGAATGTATAGATCGCGCATACATTTCATATTTCGGCCTGAAGCGATACATATAAATTCGACCATAGGTACGGAGCTCTTCCAGGAATTCAGCAGCTAGTTCCTGATGCCAATCCTTAGGAAAATAACGTAAGGCATTTCTTAAAGCAAGTTTCTCTTCCTCCTTATTCAAAATGGACTTGCGTTTTGGTGCATGGCTTACTGAATGGTCTATCTCAACCTTTTTGGGAAGTTCTTTTGGAATTCCTTGAATAATTAGCTCTTTAAATTCTTTTTCCGTCATTTCAGTTCTCATTTACAATTACTTCGACTCCATTTTTCCAGACCGCTCTTGGCTGCAATCCACCTTGTAAATAGGTAATATTCTGATAATTATCAGTTTCATAGATGACAAAATCTGCCAACTTCCCTTCCATTAATCGTCCGCGATCGTCGAGATTTAGCGCTTTGGCAGCACGGTAGGTAATACCCGCCAATACTTCGGCATTGCTCAGTTTCTGCATTGTTGCAAGGATACTTGCACTTTCAATTAATTTTCCCATCGGTGCTGAACCGGGATTCCAATCTGTTGCAATAGCCAAGCTTGCTCCTGCATCCAACAATCTTCGAGCAGGAGTAAATTCACATCCAATACCTAAGGAAGCTGCAGGCAATGCAACAGCTACTACATCAGAACCGGCAATGATTGTAATTTCATTTTCAGTCGATGCTTCTAAATGGTCAGCAGAAAGGGCACCCAATTCAACAGCAATCTGAGATCCTGAAGTACTAAACTGGTCTGCATGAACCGTAAGGTCAAATCCCATTTCTTTAGCTTTTCTGTAATATGGAAGTATCTGTTCTGCTGAAAAAGCACTTTTCTCAACAAAAGCATCAATCCTATGGGTAAGATTTTCTTCTTTCAGTTTTGGGAATAGCTTTTCCCCCATTTCAAAAAGGTAATCTTCGGCAGTTCCAGTATGATCTTTTGGATGCATATGTGCTGCTAGACACGTGGATATAAGATCTACAAAAGTTGATTTATTCGCCTCTTTTATCGCCCGGAGAGTTTTCAACTCCTCCTCGACATTCAGACCGTATCCGCTCTTTACCTCTACTGTGGTAATTCCCTGTTTCAACAATGCATTCGCCCTTTTGAGCGTAAGTTTCTTAAGGTCTTCTTGATTGCATGCGCGGGTATGTTTTACGGTGCTCCAAATGCCACCACCGGCTTCTGCAATTTCCAAATATGAACTTCCCTCATTACGCATTGCAAAATCATTCGCTCGATTACCGGCAAATGCGATGTGCGTATGGCAATCAATATATCCCGGAAGAGCCACGAAATCTCCCTTTAATTCAATTATTTCCTCATCTCCGCTCAAAGCTTCCTTTAGCCCCGTAAAATCTCCCACAGCGCTTATTTTGCCTTCTATAAAGTAAATCCCCGCATGTTCAATGATTTCAAGCTCGGAATCTTTTATTGCTCCTTTCAGAGGAATATGCTGCATAGTCAGCAATTGTTTGAATGGTCCGATAAGTTTACCTATTGCTTTCATTGTTAATAGTTTTCAAAATATTCAAATCCGTCACCTAAATAGGCAACATTATTTCTGTCTGCGGTTTCTTTGGCAACCTGAATCAATTCTCCAGATTTTATCATGGAAAGCGCATTGTCCAAAATCTCCTGCATTGGTTGATCCTCTTCAATATGCGGGATTTTAGTACGAATATGTTGGTGCATGGCTTCGACTACGGCAGTAGATTTCATAGGATTATGGAAATCTTTTGCCTGAGCAGCACAAAGGAGTTCTATACTCAAAATCTTATCTACATTGTCCAATACCTGCAATAATTTTCTACCTGAGATAGAACCCATGCTGACATGGTCTTCCTGACCTAGTGAAGTAGGAATACTATCTGCACTCGCAGGAAAACATAAACCCTTATTCTCACTTGCAATTGCTGCAGTACTATACTGAAGAATCATAAATCCAGAGTTTAATCCTGTTGTTTTCATCAACAATTTAGGAACTCCATTGGTTTCTCCTTCCAAGGACAAATAAACTCTCCTATCAGAAATATTACCCAATTCAGAAACTGCCAATGTAGCATAATCTAATGGTAAGGCAATTGGCTGACCATGGAAAGAGCCTCCGCTGATTGTTAATTCACTGTTTATTATAATGGGATTATCAGTAACAGAATTAATTTCAGTTTCGATTATTTCTTTAAAATGCAACCATGCATTTCTGGAAGCACCATGAACTTGAGGAATACATCGCAGAGAATAAGGATCTTGTACTCTGGAACAATTCTTATGGGACTCCAGAATTTCAGAACCCTTTAACAAATTAAAAATGGTAGAAGCTACAAATGTGTTGCCCTTGTATGGTCTCAATTGATGTAATTCAGTATAAAACGGCTTGATTGATCCATTCAATCCTTCGATCATCAAAGTAGCAATCAAGTCAGCATTATTCATTAAGCGGTTCATTTCAACAACCGCTTTCACGCCATGAGCCGCCATAAATTGCGTTCCATTGATCAAAGCCAAGCCTTCCTTTGCACCTAAATGGATTGGTTCCATATTATATTCTCGTAGTACCGTAGCTGTATCTACGGGTTTCCCTTCCTTCCATATCTTTCCTAAGCCAATTAAAGGAAGAAACAAATGGGATAAAGGTGCTAAATCCCCCGAGGCACCGACAGAACCTTGTTTCGGTACGACAGGTACAAGGTCATTTTGAATATGCCAAATAATACGTTCGACGGTGCTGAGTTGTATACCAGAAAATCCTTTTGCCAAGGCATGCACTTTAAGGATCATCATCAATTTACTCAATTCCTTCTCGATGGGATCTCCAACACCCACTGCATGACTTTTTAGAATATTCTCCTGTAACTTTTTGGTATCCTGAGGACTGATTAACGTTGTACACAATGGTCCAAAACCTGTATTGATGCCATAAACCACTTTTCCAGAATCAACAATCTCTTGTACATAGTTTGCACTTTGATTAATCCTTTCTATGGTTTCTTCCGTTAGGAATCCTTCGCATGTCGATTTTGCTATTGATAGAGCAATAGAGCTGCTCAAATAATCTTCGCCGTATTTAAATGAATTCATAATATTTCGCTGTATTATTCAAATTTACCCGCTATATTTGATAATTAGTAATATCAATTATAGCATCAACTGATAACTATGAATTATCAAATTGAATTAAGACATCTACTATATTTCAAGACAGTTGCCGAAGAATTGCATTTTAGAAGAGCTGCGGAGAGGCTTTTTATTGCACAGCCTGGTTTGTCTAGGCAGATTAAACAATTGGAAGATTATTACCAGACCAAGCTCTTTGTACGTGATAAGCGAAATGTGGAGTTAACAGAAACTGGCTTGTATTTGAAAAAAGAAGTCGATTTAATTTTCAATCAATTATCCAATATTAAGGGTCATATCGAGAAAATAGCTGAAGGAAAGATATCATCCTTAAAATTGGGATTTATTGGTTCTGCAGTACAGGCTATTTTACCGCAGCTATTGGTAGAATTAAAACAGAAACAGCCCTTGATCGATATTACCCTGAATGAACTTTCCAATGAAGTTCAACTCAACCTACTCAACAAGCAGGAACTTGATTTTGGTTTTGTAAGAATTAATGAAACACCGATGGGGTTAAAATCAATTCCCATATTAACAGAACATTTTTCATTAGTTGTTCCAAAGAATAGATTCAATAAAATCAAAGGAAAAATCAATTTAAAAGATTTCAGCAAGGAGTCTTTTATATTATTTTCAAAGGAATATAGCAATTCCTACTATGAATTGGTGATGAGTATATTTGAGGATCATGGATTTAGTCCACATGTCACCCTTCGAACGGTGAATGCGCTCAGTATATTCAATTTGGTGAGTCAAGGCTTAGGGGTTGCTATTGTGCCTTCTTCCTTAAAAAAAGGTTACCATACACATGTGGACTTTTTAGAATTAAACCACTTACCACAACGGACAACCCTGTCCTTGATTTGGAATCGGAAGAATAGAAATCCGGGGATTCCTTTGATGCTGGAAATTGTAGAAAAACTAAAATAATAAGAAAAATTTTGGCAAAAATTTCTTTCAATTTATTTCGTAGATTTATTAACCAATTATTAATAAACGATGAAATATCTTATTTGGATTTTACT
>JBEBTR010000139.1:0-8773 GCA_040393725.1 Sphingobacterium endophyticum
GAAAAATTATGTAGTTCAAAAGTAAGTTAATAAATGCATATTTGCTAAATACAAGAGGATAAACTCAAGAAAAATTGAGGAATTAGACAATCAATATGACATTAGCAGATTTTTTATCGCCCATCTCCCCGAAAGAACTAGGTCTTCCTGCAGACTATTACAATTCACAATTCGGAAAATCCATTGAAAAATATACGGACCGTTTTCCAGAATGGGAGGAAGAAGGAAATTACCCGCAGCTTGCAATATTTGGGGTAGAGGAGGGTAGGTCGGCTGTCAACAATAATGGTACACAAAAAGGTCCGGATATGGTAAGGAAACATCTTTATGATCTTTACCAAGGCGATTATTCGGTTAAAATTGCTGATTTGGGAAATATTAAGGCCGGATCCACAGTAAGAGATACTTATATCGCAGTGAAATTGGTCATGGAGGACCTGATGAAGAAAGGGATCCTACCTATTTTGATTGGAGGGGGCCAGGATCTTACGTATGCACAATATACCGCCTATGAGAATTTGGAGCAACGTGTTGATGTTGCGGTAATCGATTCAAGGTTTGATTTGGACCAAGAAAATGCGGAGGATATGCCATTAAATTCTCAGACTTACCTTAACCATCTGATATTGCATCAACCAGATTATTTATTCAATCTCAGTAATATTGGGTATCAAACATATTTAGTAAGTAAGGAATCGATCAATATGTATGATAAGCTATTTTTTAATGCGATGCGTTTGGGTAGTTTTTCAGGCAAACTTGATCAAGCAGAGCCGATCGTTAGGGCGGCAGACATGGTAAGCTTTGATATCGGAGCAGTTCGGGCATCAGAAGCCTGTGGGAATGCAAATGCAGGACCGAACGGTTTATATGGTGATGAGGCATGTCAACTAGCGAGATATGCTGGGATGTCAGATAAGTGCAGTTCCTTTGGAATCTATGAATATAACCCAACCTTTGATCCCATGGGTCAGACGGGAATGTTAATCGCACAAATGATTTGGTGTTTCATTGACGGTTTTTACAGTCGGAAGAAGGATGCTCCCATGTATCCAAAATCGAATTATATTATTTATCGTACGACTTTAGAAGCAGAGGATTATGAATTGGTTTTTGTAAAAAGTAAGAAGTCTGACCGCTGGTGGATGCAAGTTCCTTACTTTGGTTCGAAATCTGTCAATGAACGGTTTTACCTGGTACCGTGCCGGTATGAAGATTACCAGTTGGCCGTATCGGGAGATATGCCGGATTTATGGTGGAAAACTCATCAAAAATTACAGTAATTAATAATTTCACAAGGGATCCTGAAAATGGAAGTTATCTATCCAATTTCATTAATATTTTTAGTGCTTATATGCGGATATCTTATTTGGCGTAACGCCAGGTCTGTTTCTCGCGAGGAGCATAACAGGACTCAAGACCTAGTCAAGGATCTGCAGGTAGAATTTGCGAAGGTTCAGGAGCGCGAAAAGCTGTTGGAATCAGAGCGCGCACGTTTGTTGAAAGAGCTCAAAGATGAAGTTCAAGTTAGGCAAAGTGTTGAACGAAGCCTGGAAGGTACAAATGCTTATTTACAAGCACAACAGGAGAAATTTGCTGATCAAAAAACTGAAATGGAACAGATGAAATTTCAGTTCAATAATGAATTTCAGGTATTAGCAAATAAGATACTGGAGGAGAAATCCAGTAAATTTACCCAACTGAACCAACAGAATATTTCTCAAGTTTTAGAACCATTAAAGGAAAAAATCAAGATTTTTGAGGAGAAAGTTGAGAAGTCCTATCAACAGGAGTCTGCAGAACGTCATGTTTTGAAGGGAGTTGTTGAACAGCTAATGCAGCAGAGTATCCAAATTAAAGATGAAGCGAATAATCTTGCCAAGGCCTTAAAAGGAGATAACAAAAAGCAAGGAAATTGGGGCGAGGTGATTTTGGAACGGGTATTGGAGCGATCGGGCTTATTGAAGGATCAAGAATATAAACTTCAGGCTTCGGTGCAGGAGATTGATGGAAAGCGGTTCCAACCAGATGCCATTATCTTTTTACCAGACGAAAAGCATTTAATCGTAGATGCAAAATTATCGCTTGTGGCTTATGAAAGAGCAGTAAATGCCGATACTGATGAAGATAGATTGATTTTTGTAAAACAACATGTACAATCTATAGAAAATCATGTTCGAGATTTATCAGCGAAGGATTACCATGCATTATATGGGATACATTCCCCAGATTTTGTCCTGTTGTTTATTCCGATTGAATCCTCACTTAGTTTAGCTGTAAACCATAAACCAGAACTATTTAGTGATGCTTGGGATCGCCGTGTAGTTATCGTAAGTCCATCTACATTATTGGCAACGTTGAGGACGATTGCAAGTGTTTGGAAACAAGAACGGCAGAATAGAAATGTGCTGGAAATTGCTAAAGAGGCGGGTCTTTTATATGATAAATTCGTTGGCTTTTTACAAGATATGGATCAATTACAATCCATTATTCAAAAAGCGTCAGAGAAGCATGAGGACGCAATGAAGAAATTGAGTTCCGGTTCTGGCAATGTAATTCGGAAGATTGAACAACTAAAAACCCTAGGAGCGAAGGCCAATAAACAGATTGGAGATAAATACAAAGAGGAATAGTATTCGCAATATTTGTTTGATTTTCAGTATTAATAAATTAAATTTAAGGAAAGTTTCAACCACAAACTAACTTTTCTTATGGAAGATATGATTCTCTATAATCGGCTTCAATTTGCATTCACGATTACCTTTCATTACCTCTTTCCACAACTTACAATGGGTTTATCCCTGATGATCGTTTATTTTAAGTGGAAATTCCTTCGGACCAACAATATCCTTTATAATGATGCCTCCAAGTTTTGGATGAAGATCTTTGCTTTAAATTTTGCAATGGGTGTTGTTACCGGTATACCTATGGAGTTCCAATTTGGTACGAATTGGGCAAAATTTTCTGAATTGACAGGCGGCATCATAGGACAGACCTTAGCCATGGAAGGCATGTTTTCTTTCTTTTTGGAATCATCATTTTTGGGGATGTTTATCTTTGGTGAGAAATTACTTGGGCATAAGCTGCATTTCTTATCTGGGCTTTTGGTTTTTATAGGTTCTTGGGCATCTGGATATCTGATATTAGCCACACATTCATGGATGCAGCATCCTGTAGGATACGAAATACTGGAAAACGGAAAGTTTGTTCTTAATAATTTTTCAGCACTATTTACAAATCCGTGGTTATTGCCATCTTATTTGCATAATCAAGCTGGTTCATTGGTTACTTCTGCCTTTTTTGTATCAGCTGTAGGAGCTTTCTATCTACTCAGCAACATACATCGTGAATACGGACAAGTTTTTCTAAAGACAGGAATTGTCTTTGGATTAATAGCCTCTATTGCTGTTGCTTTTCCAACAGGAGATATGCTGGCAAAGAATGTCGTAAAACATCAGCCTGCAACATTTGCTGCCATGGAAGGGATTTTCGAAACTGAAAAAGGGGGATCTGAAATTATTTTGATAGGTCAGCCGGATATGGAAAATAAAAAGTTGGACAACAAAATTGCCGTTCCCAATGTACTGAGTTTTCTAACTTACCAAAGGTGGCATGCAACTATTAAAGGGTTGAATGAATTTGACGAGGATATACATCCTACGAATGTTCCCGGTTTATATTATAGCTATCACATAATGGCAGGCCTAGGAACAATATTTATTGGGATTATGGTTATTGCTGCATTTTTGCTATGGCGCAAAAAATTATATCAAACTAAATGGATCTTATGGATTTTAATGTTTATGATTCCGTTTCCCTATATCGCGAATACTGCGGGGTGGTATACTGCAGAATTGGGTAGGCAGCCCTGGTTAGTTTTTAATCTGATGCGGATGGTAGACGGAGTATCTCCCACAGTTTCTTCGGGGAATACATTATTTACTTTGTTAGGATTTGTTGGATTGTATATCTTATTGGGCTTATTATTTCTGATGCTGGTTTTAAAGATAATCAGAAAGGGTCCTGAAACTAATTTAGCACTAAAATCATAGGTTATGGAAATGTTCTGGTATATCATTTTGGTATTTATGTTAGGCATGTATGTGGTTCTAGACGGATATGATTTTGGGGCAGGAATCGTGCATTTGCTGTTTGCAAAGACAGATGATGAGCGAGCAGCGATACGGAATTCGATAGGACCATTTTGGGATGCAAATGAAGTTTGGTTAATTGCTTCGGGAGGGGTTCTGTTTTTTGCATTCCCTACGCTCTATGCATCTGCATTCAGTGGCTTTTATCTTCCCTTGATGATGGTGCTTTGGTTTTTGATATTTAGGGCAATTGGACTGGAACTGAGGGGACAGATCCATAACCGCCTATGGGAAAAATTTTGGGAAAAGGCTTTTGGAATTGCCAGTTTGTTTTTGGCAATCTTCTTTGGAGCGGCTCTGGGTAATGTAGTGCGTGGTGTGAATTTAGGGATGGTCGAAAATGGGGTTTCTACTCAAGAACCTCAATATTTCTTCTTACAGTTATGGAACCCTACATTGGATCCATTAGCAGAGGTCCATGGTATTATTGACTGGTTTACTATCCTTTTAGGAGTGGTTTCCGTGATTACTTTGACCATTCATGGTTCGAATTGGATTATCCTTAAAACTTCTACAGACTTAAACCGAAGACTTAAGGGTATTATTTTCAAATTGAATATTGCATTGGTCTTATTGGTCATTGGGACGGCAGCCTTATGGCAGTATGTCAAGCCGTTCCCGCTGAATAATCTTATAGGTCACGCTTGGTTATGGATTTTTCCATTAATTGCTGGTATTGGGCTTATTGGACAATTTTGGATCAAGAAGTTCAAAAAGGACGGTATGGGATTTTTATTTTCCACTTTATTTATACTGGGCAGCTTTGCAACAACAGTTGCCTCACTTTTTCCGAATGTACTACCATCCACAAATTCTGTTAACCCATCCTTAACAATATACAATGTGGCTGCTCATGAATATGGCCTTTCAGTTGGATTTAACTGGTTTGTCATTGCCTTTCTTCTGGTAGTCATCTATTTTATCATACAATTCCGGGTTTTTAAAGGAAAGTTGGATGATGTTGGGGGGCATTAGTTGAGTATTTAGTAATTAGTATTTAGTATTTAGATGCTTGTATGTTTTTTTTGACTATACAAAAATCTAAATACTAAATACTTTCTACTAAATACTCCCTTAATATCCCACTGCTTTGTCGTCACCGCGGTGGTCTGCTCCGGTTTGGAGTCTGCCATTTTTGAGGATGACGATGTTTTCTACTCGGCCAATAGGGCCTCTTTTGTTGATTTTATATCCGTCTTCGGTGAGGCTTTGTCGGGTTTTTTCATCGATGGCACCTTCTTCAATGTCGATCACGTCAGGTTTCCATTGGTGATGGAAACGTGCAGCGGAAACGGATTCTTGAGCTGTCATATCAAATTCTAGAACATTCAGAATCGTTTGGAATACGGATGTTATAATTGTAGAACCTCCAGGAGTTCCTACTACCATTTTTAATTTTCCGTCCTCTTCGACAATAGTTGGGGTCATTGCGCTTAACATACGTTTTCCTGGTTCTACAGAATTTGCTTTTCCGCCCAATAAGCCATACATATTTGGAGATCCAGGTTTCACGGAGAAATCATCCATTTCATTGTTCAATAGGAAACCAGCACCGTCCACCCATACCAATGATCCATAAGAACCATTGATTGTTGTTGTTAAAGAAACTGCATTGCCATCTTTGTCAACAATACTATAATGTGTAGTCTGCTCAGATTCGTAACCAGGGAACTTGGAAGCCTTTACATCATCACTTGGGGTAGCTTTTTCTAAGCTAACTTTAGACATACGTTCCTGATTGAATTTAGCGTCTGTAAGATTGGCTACAGGCACACGATAAAAATCAGGATCGCCTAAGTGCGTTGCACGATCAGCATATACTCTACGTTCTGCTTCGACCATCGCACGAACAGTGCTGTCGCTTTGGAATCCCCATTTTTTCAAGGGATAATTTTGTACAGATTGCAATAATGCCATAAGCGCAACTCCACCACTGGAAGGAGGCGGCATGGAAATGATTTTGTAATTTTTATACAGGCCAACAATCGGATCTCTCCACGCGGCTTGGTAATCTTCCAAATCCTTAAGGCTGATGATTCCATTACCTCTTTTCATTTCGGCAACGATGAATTCCGCAGTTTTTCCTTTGTAAAATCCATCACGTCCTTGTTCAGCGATTCGCTTTAAAGTTTCGGCCAATTCCAATTGTACGAAATTGTCGCCTTCTTTCCATTCGGCATCACGGATAATTGCGGCACCATTAGGGTTGAATTTTTTAAATCGTTCTTGATAACGGTTGAATTCACCGGCTTGCTGCTTTGTAATAGCAAATCCTTTCGATGCAAGATCGATTGCAGGCTGCAATAAGTCTTTCCAAGGAAGGGAGCCATATTTTTTGAAGGCTTCATCCATTCCGGCGACGGATCCCGGAACACCAGCGGCTAATTGTCCATAAAGACTTAAGTCCGTTATTGGGTTTCCGTTTTGATCAAGGTACATGTCTTTGAAAGCTTTCGAAGGAGCTTTCTCGCGGAAATCTAAGGACGAAATCTGCCCATCTTTAGCACGGTAAACCATAAATCCACCACCACCAAGGTTTCCCGCATTTGGGTAAACTACTGCCAATGCAAATTTTACAGCAATAGCTGCATCCACTGCATTACCGCCCTTTTTTAATATTTCTACCCCCACCTCTGAAGCTAATGGATGGGCCGTCACAACTGCACCGTTTGCAAACTCAGTTTGCAGGTTTGCAGTCTTTTGATTCACTGAACAGGAGCCCAGGAAGAAGACGATTATGAATAAATAGATCAAATTAGGTTTTTTCATGCGGCTAAGATAATAAATTGGTAATATTAGATGAATTATATTAACTTCAATAAAAATTTAATTATGCGTTTTCTAAGCCTTTTCCTCATGCTTTTTGTAAGCATTCAACTAAAATCACAGACCGTAAAAATCTTGACCTATAATATTCATCACGCAAATCCACCATCTGCTGCCAATAAAATTGACATTGAAGCCATTGCTAAGGTGATTATCGATTCCAAAGCGGAAATTGTTGGGATTCAAGAGGTAGATATCCATGTTTCACGTTCTGAAATGATGAATCAAGCTGAGAAACTAGCAGAACTGACGGGAATGGATTATTTTTTTTCTAAGGGCATCGACTTAGAAAAGGGTTATTATGGAACTGTAATTTTAAGTAAACATAAAATAGTTGGAAAAAGAAGGTATGATCTACCTATGCCGGTTAAAAGTGAGAATCGTTCATTGGCGATTGTTGACGTTGAACTTCCTGATGGAAAAACAATTTCACTGGCGAATACACACCTTGACTTGAAAGAAGAGAATAGGATTGCTCAAGCAGAATTTATCAATGAACTGGGAGAGCTTTATAGTAAGCCTCTAATCCTTGTCGGAGACTTAAATGCAAAACCTAACTCTAAGCCTATTGAAATTCTTGAGAAATATTTTGTTAGAAATACCTCTTCTAACCAACCAACCTCTCCAAATATCAATGCCAAAAATGAGATCGATTATATCATGGTATTGAACAACAAGAAATTTAAATGGAAAGAATATAAAGTAATCAAAGAAGAATATGCTTCTGACCATTTGCCGTTGTATGCTGAGGTGGTGTTTGGTAATTAGTAGTTAGTAGTTAGTAGTTAGACAAAAGACATAAGACAAAAGACATAAGATTTTTTTAAAGGGGTGATTTAGGGGTTTATTTCTAAGAAATTATTTTAGTTTTTCATTGTTTTTGTGTCTGTTGCTGTCGCGCATATTTTTTTTATCGAGGTTTTTTTCCAGAGCTGTTGTAAGGTCAATTCCTGTTTGATTAGCTAAACAGATTAAAACAAAAAGGACATCGGCCATTTCATCGGCTAGGTTAACTTCTTCATCTGATTTCTTAAAGGATTGTTCACCATATTTTCTAGCCATAATTCTGGCGACCTCGCCTACTTCTTCCATTAACATGGCGGTATTGGTCAATTCGTTAAAATAACGTACCCCGGTGGTTGTGATCCATTGATCAACTATTTCTTGTGCTTCTTTAATTGTCATGGTCTTGATGTTTAGTGGTTATCCCTGTCTTTTGTGTTCATGATAATGGTGACTGGTCCGTCATTTAAGAGATCAATTTTCATGTCTCCTCCAAAAACGCCCATTTGGACTTCTTTGCCTAATAATTCGCTTAGGTATTTTCCCATTTCTTCATACATAGGTTTTGCTTTGTCGGGTTTTCCTGCACGGATAAAAGAAGGTCTGTTACCTTTTTTTGTTTGTGCAAATAAAGTGAATTGGGATATAAGAAGGATATTTCCGTCTATGTCTTGCACGGATTTATTCATTAAGCCTTGTTCATCGGAGAAAATACGTAGGTTAACTAATTTTTGTGCCAGCCATTGCAGGTCATCTTTGGTATCTTCTTCTTCGACGCCTAGGAGGACAAGGAGCCCCTGGTTAATTTTTCCTGTTATCTGTTGGTCTACCGTACATGATGCGTGGGTTACACGTTGAATTACTGCTCGCATGGGATTAAAAATATTAAGTATAATTGATTTTGGCAATATCAATTGGTTTTTTCAATGCCATCGGCATTAAACACCGTAGGTGTTATATATTATTAATGCCAGCGGCATGACATATCTATAGAAAAAAAAGTAGATAAAAAA
>JBEBTR010000140.1:0-8576 GCA_040393725.1 Sphingobacterium endophyticum
CGGTGACTACGGATGATTTGCTCGAGAATATTTTTAGTAAGTTTTGCATCGGCAAGTAGTTGCATATTACTGGATATAAATAGATATTAGTAAATAAATATAAAGCATTGAAGATGAATTATTTTCAATGCTTTATTGTTTGTAATGCATTAGCTTTGAAACGATGCATTTTGAATGATTTTGTACGTGGTTTGTATTTTTTGATTTCGCCACGTACATGACGTACAAATTTTAAAAACTAATATCTTATGAAATCTTACAGAGTTACGCTACGTGAGCAAAAGAACAAGTCCGGTAGAACCAGTCTTTACTTGGACATCTACCCACCGATTTACGATGAGAAGAAAAAGAAAGAAACCCGTCGTAAGTTTTTAGATTTATATCTGTTTGAAAAGCCGACAAACAAAATCGAACGTGAGCATAATAAGTTCACGATTGTTAAAGCCAAACAATTAGAGAGCGAGTGGCAGATGGATCTTCTCGGTCAAACGCTTGATATGCCATTTATCTCCAGTAAAAATGTAGACTTTCTAGCATACTTTAAAAGTATCGTCAAGAAACGGTATACTTCTAAAGGAAATTACGACAATTGGTTGTCAACTTATAACTATTTGGAAGATTATACCAAGGGGCAATGCCTGATGTCCGAGGTTGATGAAGCTTTTTGTCAAGGTTTCAAAGTTTACTTAGATAATTGCTATACAAAGAAATCATCAGCCTATAAACTATCGCCCAATTCAAAATATAGTTACTTCAATAAGTTTCGTGCAGCGATTAAACAGGCTATGGAAGATAAACATCTGCAGCATAATCCGATTTTAAGGGTTAAGGCATTTCCACAGGGTGAAAGTTTCCGCGAATTTTTGACACTCGATGAGGTTAAAAAACTAAAAACTGTCCGTTGTGATAATCCGGTTTTGGAAAAAGCTGCTTTCTGGTCGATCCGTACGGGTATGCGTTGGGGAGATTGTCTGAAGCTAAAATGGATCGATATACAGTATTCAGAGGATCAAGGTTATTTTGTACGTTTTAATCAGAACAAGACAAAGTCTTATGAAACTTTGCCAGTTACGAAGGAAGCGGTAGATGAACTCGGTGAGCCTACTGACAATTTAACGGACTATGTATTTAAGGGTCTTACCTATAGCTCGCATAACAATTTCCTGCTGGCCAAATGGTCAATGAATGCCGGTATCAATAAACATATCACTTTTCATTCTTTTCGCCACACCAACGCAACGTTACTAATTAGCGCAGGTGAGGATATTTATACGGTTTCAAAAATGCTTGGGCATAAAGAGTTGAGGACTACGGAAATTTATGCAAAAGTTTTAAATTCGAAAAAAGTAGAGGCTGCAAATCGTATTAAATTTTAAATGTTATGACCAATTTGATTTATATAAATGAAGAGAATTTTAGGGAAAATGAATTGCTTTCGAAGATTAAGTTTCTGTTTTTCGAATACACTTTCTATTTTGATAGTTCGGACGAATTAAGGCGTCTAGGTGATGATATTGGAATACGATTATTCAAAAAAGAGTGCGCTATTTCTTATCCAAAGATATTAAAAAATAAAAAGTACTACACACTTATGTTTCGATTAGTGTTGTCACTTCCGTTGATACTAATCGGAGCGTATTATGCACATTCTTGTGATGACTTTTTAAGAACCATAATTTGTATAGGCATGATTGCAGGGGGGACTGTTGCCTTTATTTTTATCTTAAGCAAATCTGAATTGGAACGTATTGATAATTCTTCTTCGAAGTTTTTGGCATCTACCACACCTACGAACAGCGAATTCAATGTTGACCAAAAATTAGGAATTAAGATGATTGATCTAATGCCTGCGTCAGTAAACGGAACTGATGTTGAAGTTAACATGAATACTCAGTTTCTGGGATTTCCTATTGAACTTTTGTTTGAACTATTAAGCCCATTGCAGGATGGAAGTCTAGGCGATGAGATTAAGATGAATAATGTTGAATACCAGCAATTTCTAGATAACCTCATATTTGGTAATGGTATCAATGCATTTTGTATTCCTGTAAATCGAAAGGAATATTATAGGACATTCTTTTATAATGTATATGTTCGGCTAAAAGAATTGCGTTTTAAATCCGAAGATCCCACTTGGACTAAGACCACATTTTTTGAAAAACTATCCGGCGCAGTAGAAGACTATAGAAGCAAAAAGGAAAAAAGTTTACGTGTGCATGAGGAAAGATTTGATTTTTCAAATAAAGTGAAAGAGCATTTAACGTCGTTGTCAGAAAACTTTTATGAATCTCGATTTAGATAAATGTAATTTAATCTAAGCGCCTAGAGCATATAACGCATATGCGTATAATAAGATTTAAATGGATAATAGTTTTGCTTCAAACAAAGAAGTATAAGCTATGGAAAATCCATTCATCACTTTAAGTCAGCGTTTAGAGAAAATCGAAGACTTAATAGTAAACTTAGATAACTCGTTTCGAAAGCTTGGTCTTTCTGAAATGAAAACTAAGCGCGAACCGGAATTTTTGGACGCGATAGAAGTTGCTGAGCTAGCCAAAGTAAAGCTTACAACTATTTACGCCTATAATACACGCGGAACAATTCCTATTTATTCCTCTGAAACGCCTATAATTTATAAGCGGGATGAAGTTATTGAATGGCTTGGTAATGGAAAACGCTTGACACCACGCCTGGTTGAGATAATGCAATTACGAAAGATGGTTAAATAGAGATCGTAAAAGCATAATGATAGCAAAGGTAACTGAAAATAGAAGAAAGTCTTTGGTAGTCACTCCAAACCATGTGATGGATCTTTTATCGTTTGTCGATTCCACTTATCAATTGCACATCTTTCTGTTGATTTTGGAGAATCTTAAAGGTTTTGCTCAAAAAGAGTTCGATAATCACTTGTCGGGACAGAGAAGTTTGTTTGGTGAAGAGGTTATAGTTATGCAAATCGCACTTTCGGAAATTTCCAATGCATCGGAGTACAGAGATGTCAAAAAGGCATTTTTAAATATGTCTAAAATCCATTGTGAAATAAAGTATGATGAATCAAATGAACGTAAGATCTGGAGTGGAAGTTTATTTAGTGTGAGTATTCCGGTTGTTCCTAATTATTCATCTTTTGTGAAAATCCGCATGGATGTTGTTGTGGCGAAACTATTCATAAATTTCAGAAGGAACCAAAATAGATTACCCGCATACTATTCAAAATTAGACACTAATATTCGACTGTTTACCAGGACAAAAAACACGATTAAGTTGTACCTCTATCTTTCCCTGTGGAGAAGTAAATCCCAGATCAACGTAAAACTAGATGATCTGTGTCTCTCTATGGGACTACCGAAGGCTTATCGGATACCGTCAAACTTCAAGAAGCATATTTTAGAACCAGCACGTGAAGTGCTTAAAAAATTCAATGACGTGTGGTTTGACTTTGATAGGTCTAGTATTCATAAAAGTAAGGAGGGATCCTATCATCTGAGATTAAAATTAACCACAAGAGAAAAATCGGAAGCCGAGCAGATGAAAGCGGAACAGATTGAGAATATTTTGAGACTACATTTCGGTTTTCATTCGGCAGATATTAAAGAGATGGAGGCGATTATTCGTTCAGCTCCAAAAGATCAATTCATTGACAAGTTATTACACCTATCTAATGGAATCGGTAAGGTACAACATAAGGTGAGCTATGTCAAAAAATCGTTGATTAATCGGTTTCAGGCTTAAAAGTTGGGTTTTCTTAATATGCAATCAATAAAGTTGGGTTTTCTTAACGGAGAAAGTTGGGATTTCTTAATATTAAGTTGGGATTCTTTAATAGAAATGTTGGGATTCTTTAATAATCACACTTATAAATACACATGTAATTATCTAAATATTAAGGTGTTTCAGGTGTGTTTTAGTTGCGCTACAATATATCAATATGATTAAACAATATTTTATCAAGGAGTTTTATAGTGGATTTAGGTGTTTTTTACGATGAATCTTGAAGAAAGCAATAGGGAAAGGAGTAATGTTGTTTCCGAAATCAATCTTGAAATTGAGAAGTTCAAAATTCTATTTGGGAAGTTGGGTTTCTTTAATAAACAGCATTTCGTTGTCCCCCTATCTCTAAATAATCAGTTCAAATAATAGGACCTTGTTGATCCTCCGAATCAATCGAGGACTTACAACGAATTTCGGAAAGGCAAATTTTAGTTAATTGTGGCAACTGATTTTTAAGGATTTCAAAGGAGATTTAATTGTAAAGTAGAATGTTTTTTAAGGGAGCAAGCTATGTGGTTGTCGGACAAACCACGCTTGCTCATTCTCAAATTCTCACTGTGTTCGCATTATTATGATTAAACAAAATAGACCTATAAAGATTACGTTTAGAGTTTCTGAAGCTGAGCTTTTGGAAATAGAACGACTATGTAAATTTGCCGGAATGAGTACTTCAGACTTGGTGCGAATGGCAGTGCTCACAGCAAAGATTAAGCCCGCCGATATACCCTTAGTAGACCAAGCTTCATTTGTTGAGCTTAAAAGGATTGGAAATAATATCAATCAGATAGCTCGAAGCATTAATGCGGGAACCATCGATGGGAATTTGATTTTAACAAATATTCAATCTATCAGAATGAATTTTGAGAGGCTTACTAAACATTTGATCAATCATGATAGCCAAAATTAAAATAGGGAAAAATTTTATAGGTGCATTAGAATACAATACCAACAAATTAAATCATCCTAATATCGACGAGCGAGCTGAACTGCTTGAATCAAATTTTTCTTCGTTGGAGACAGATTCCGTTAAAAAAGAACTCCTGTTTTTGGAACAGTTAAATCCAAATCTAGAACGTACCACATTCCACACCAGTTTAAATTTTGGTAAAGGTGAAATGTTATCTAATGAATTAATGCTATCTATATCGAAAGAATATATGCATAGAATGGGATTTGGAGACAATATGTATGCTATTGTCCGTCATAATGATACCGATCATCCACATTGCCATATTCTTTGTCACCGAACTAAACTAGATGGAAAGACAGTCTCTGATAGTAACAGTTATCATAAAAGCAATGAGATTCTTCGGAGCCTGGAGGATAAATACGGTTTGAAAAAAGTTAACAGTATTTATGATTCTACAAATAAGAATATAACAAAAAATGAAATTGAGTACATGCTGCGAACTAAAAAACCGACGTTAAAAGCTGAGCTTGAACTATTGGTATCCGTTGCGAAAGCTAAAGCCGTTGATATAAATGATTTCGTCAACAGATTGCAGCAAAAGGGAATAAAGATATTCTTCCGACAAGATGCAAATAACCATCCGGTTGGGCTACTTTTCTTCTATCAAGGTAAAGTGATACCCGCTTCGAAACTCAAAAAAGATTTTGTATTGCCGAGGGTTTTAGAATATTTTAAACTTACAGATCATCATAAATTACCTGAGTTTGCCAATTACGTCAATGAACGTACAAATAAGGCGTTGATGTCGCAGAGATTCAAAGGCTTATATGTAAATCCCATTAGGGAGGGATCTTCTGTATTTATAAAGGCAGTTATAAATCAAGCATTAACGCAGAATAAATCAATAGGGTCGTTTATAAGAAGTTTAGAGCAGAATGATATCAATTGCCAATTCAATGTCGCCAAAACTGGACGTGTGACTGGAATGAGCTTAATCTATAATGGCAAAGCTTACAAATCAAGCGACATAGACAGGAATTTCAGTTCTAACAAAATATTTAAAAAGCTAGGTTATGAGCAAGTTAGAGACAGCGAGACAATTAGCAAATCAAACGCTACAACAAGAGCGCGATATGGAGATCAAATTCCAACAGCAAGTGTTGGGGAGATTCGAGACACTGAAAAACAATCAGGTCGTAATCTTCAATCGAATCAAAACGGAGAACTCAAAATCCGAACAGTTAATCTCCCAGCTATCAAATCAGCTACAGGTGCAGCAAACTCAAATACTATACCTTATAAGCAAGCAGAAACGATTCGAGAAGGGGTTGCTGATTACATTAGTGGTATCAGTACTTTGTTTAATCCTGGTTATTCTAAAGATGGACTGAACACCAGGCGTAATGATAGAAAATCTAAAAATAAGCCATCTTTATAATATTAGCATTTTTAATATTTGTATCTTTAGAATATGAATCAAGAGAAAAAAATGCTTTTGGATCAGATTCACGAACACATATTGGAAAAATACCGTTTGGCTGATGTTCCGATGATTTTTCAAACAATGAATTGTGCAAGTGATGAATGGTACGGTAAAAATTTGAGTACAGGCAAGCTTTCAAAACTTAAATTTGTCCCTTCTGATATGGGAACAGATATTGTGACACTATGGAGCGAGTAAATCCTTATGGTATATTTTAATAAATTAGGATGAGTTATTACGAGGATGAGGAAGATTATAGATCATCCGTAAAATTTTATGGATTTTTATTCAAAATAGCGTTTAACATTGCTATACTAATCATATTGTATAAATTATTATACATTCCCAAGTTTCCGGAAGAGCTAAAAAATTCTCCGGCGCTGTACGTAATGCCAATAATTGGAACTATCGGTGCATACTGTTATTTAAGCTACTGGTTTGGTTGGAAAAATAGTCTGTACATTGTAGGAGTAGCAGGATTTTCTATTGGTTTGATGGCATTGACAAGTTTTCAAACGTTATCTACCCTTTATGGGGTAGGCCTGCTGATCGCTTTGGGTTATGGTGGCTATTTATTGATAAGGATGGTTGTTCGAGCTTTTCTCAATAGGCGTTGAAAGGTCTTATAATTCGTTCGAGGAAAAGATTTTCGCAAGTTTTAACCGACTAAATCTTTATAATATTCAAGTTTCTCATGATAAGTTTCAATATCGCTCCGGCTATCTGACAGATCAAATTCGCTTGCGAAATTATAGATCATGTCACTGAGTTTTTTTCGTAAGTAATAAGGAAGTGAATCGTGCTGTTCGGCGAAATAATCTTCGATCATAGCGCCTTGAACTTCCTCACTTTGTTGACTGAAAGCTTCTAAGTAATAGCCCAGTGATTGTTCGTCCGAGCTAATAATATCTGCTACTAATATAGAAAGAATCTTCTGCGATGACATGTTTAGTCCATCTAACAGTTTATACAACTCATAATCTAATTCGGGGTTGTGATCTCCGCAAGCATAGTTTAACCTTTCGAACAGGTTTGTCGGGTACACATAACATGTGTCTTTCTTTTCAACAGCAACTTTTTCAAGTAGCTGACCAATAAATAATTGGATGATATTTTTCGAAGCTTCTATAAACTCCGTTGAAAACAGTTCACGGATGAATTCTCGATGGTTTCCTCGGTAAATTGCCTGTTGCATGATGATCATTATAAGTATTTTTAATATTTTCTCTTAATATAAGCCTATTTTATAAAATGATAGAATTGCACATGTATCTTATTCAAGATATTCATTCGTGCCCAATATAGCCTCCGTAGTGTTGTGAATTTTTTTCTTGAAGTATTCATTCGTCGCAGACATTCCCTCAAATTCTTTAGCGATCTGAGTTTCAATATCCGCTACAGTTTTTATTTTTCCCTCATTAGACAGGTTTGAAAATTCTGGAGTTGTAATGGTATCGAGCTTTAGTAAAAATTCAAAAGATCTTTTTACTCCGCCTAGCATCGATTTTCTAAAAACTTTACGTTGTGTTCCAGTAAGGTGTTTGTCATATCTTTCGATATTATTGCTGTACAATTCTGTTAATTCTTTTTGCTTTGAAAAGATATCATTTAGTTTGAAATCGGAATCATCAGATCCCAATATTTCCTCAACCTTATTTTGATATGCCTCCATACTTGGATGAGTCTCCTTTATCTGATTTTGGATTATCACAATATTATCATTTGAAATTGTATCTAGTATAGAGATTGTTGTCTTTATTGCGTTTGACTCCTTTGTCAATGAAGGCTGGCAACTTGTCAAAAATACTAGTGTTACTGTTAATGTAAGTAATGTGGAGGAAATTAAATTTTTATTGATCATGTGAATATTTTTTAATTTGAATATTAAGGTGTGTTAATAGGGTTTTATTTAGATGGTGTACATAGTATTGTTTGGGCAGATTCGAAAGGGTCTTGATACTCCTCCTTTCCTTCAGGGAACAAATGTTCCATCATGCAGGTCATAAATTCCTTCATACCTTCTTCTCGTCTTATATTTCTCATTTTTACGCATTCAACACAAGAGCACCCTGGAGCTTCTGAATGTCCACAAGAAAGACATGTAAAGAGCTGTCTAGGTTGAATCGTGTTAGCTGGAACCTTATAATAAATTGTATTGCCGCATTTGCATTTGTCAGATGACCTTTCGTATGGTAACTGTTTATAAAGACTTACTTGTTTAATTTCCGTTTTAATATTAAGCTGCAGTTTAATTTTTTCAACAGACATCTTGCGCTTATAGAGATGTATTACCGACTCAATTTTGGAGTCTGACAAAATCTGAAGTACTGATTTGCTGTTCTTGAAATAAAATCGAGGTTGTGCCATACTCTAAATTGTTTGGGAAACAAAAAAGCGTGGAACTAAAATCAT
>JBEBTR010000141.1:0-8573 GCA_040393725.1 Sphingobacterium endophyticum
GATATCTGCAGTTTTCGACGTGTACCATGTTAAATTCGGATTTGGAATTGCTGTCGGTAATGCACCGCTCACTAAGTCTTCGCCAAAGATCCAGCCTAAATTATTAGGATCTAATGCGAATCCAACAAAAGTTGAAGGATAGTTACCTGCCGATCGGTCATCCCCAAGGACACCATAAGAACCTCTAATTTTTAAGTTGTCAATGAAGGTTAGGTTGTCTTTAATGAAATTCTCTTCACTAATTCTCCAGCCTACTGATGCTCCAGGGAAGAAACCCCAACGTTCGTTTTTAGGGAATTTTGAGGAACCATCATAACGGAAGCTGAATTCTGCTAAGTATTTCCCTTTGAAATCGTAATTGAATTTACCCACGAAACCACGCGCAGTACGCTCACCGATCCCTTCCATATCTGCCAATTGATTCTTTGCTTCCCCCGCAAACAGATATTCCGAATTCACCTTTATTTCTCTCTGCGCATAAAAGCTATCCCATTTGTTATATTCTTCAACAAATAATAGCAATCCCGAAACATTATGACCTATTCCAAACGATTTATTGTAGTTCAAAGAAAACTGCATTAAATTGTGAGAATCTGGATATGAGGACCTGCGGACAGAAGATGGCGCATTCTTCTCATGGGCATTATATTTTTCAGGAGTTATTACTTCTCCATTTGGCCCTAAAACCGGCGGAGTGTAACTATATAATGAATATGATTTCTTAAAATCTGTATTGTCTGTATATTTAAAATCATAGTTATATGTTCCTTTAGCGGTCAATCCTTCGATATAAGGGATCTTGTATTCTAAGGATAGAATTCCGTTGAACTGTTTCCTTAAAAACTTACGATATCCGGTTTGATTGGCATCTGTTACGGAAACCGGATGCTCATTGTCAATCATATCAAAGTTTGGATAAAGTGGGTTATTATTTAAGAAAATTGGAATGTCAGGTCTTTGACGCCAAGCTTGTTTGTAGACTGCCCAAATATCTGTCCTAGGTTGATTGGTTTCATCAGCATATCCACCCAAATCCAATGAAGCTTTTAGACGATCTGTAATCTTTACATCAACATTTGACCTCAAGTTATAACGATTATAATTTAAGCTCTTACTTTTATATGAGCCCATTTGATCCATATAACCTAAGTTGAAGAAGTAATTTACTTTTTCAGAGCCACCGTTAACGGTTAGGTTATGTTGTTGTTGAGGACTTGTTTTATCAAAGGCGGCATCTAAATAATTGGAAGATTGTTTCGTACCATCTTCATATTCTTTAATGCTTGCTTCGTCCCAAGTTGCAGGCAACCTATTTGGGTAGTTGTTGTTAAAATTTCTCCAAAGCTCTTCGTTTCTCAACCTTCTAAAATCTGCAGCACCTACTGTATTAGGCACATAAAGAAATTGTTGAAAACCTTGATTATACGCATATCCAATTTCAAAGCCTTGATCTCCACTTGCTCCTCTACGGGTGGTGACTAATAATACCCCATTTGCAGAACGAACTCCATAAACCGCAGCGGAAGCATCTTTCAATACCGAAACACTTTCGATTTCATTCGCGTCCATTCTGGAAAGAAAATCCTTATCTCTTGGAATTCCATCCACAACGATTAAAGGTTCACCCATTCCGCGGATATCAATATTAGACTCAAATGCTCCCGGTTGACCAGTTTGCTGTGTAATACGCACTCCAGGAAGTTTTCCTGTCAACATGTTCACCACGTTTTCATTTTTGGTAATGGTGATCTCCTTGTTCGTAACTGAAGAAACCGCTCCCGTTAAAGTTGCTTTCTTTTGCGTACCATAACCTACCACTACAACATCTTCCAAAGTTGTGTTGTCAGTTGGTAATTCTACCTGAATATTGCCGTTGTTTTCTACAACGACCTCCTGACCTTGGTATCCTACATAAGAAATCACCAATCGATCTCCTGGAGAGACAGAAATAGAAAATAGACCTTTTGAATCTGAAGTTGTGCTGATTCCCGTTTTGGTGTTTTTGATAGTCGCTCCAGCAAGCGGCTTGGCATCTGTGGATTTTACAGTACCACTTACATTTCGTTGTTGACCAAATGCTGTTCCTAAGGAAAGTGTCAGGATTGGCAGGATTGCCAAACGCCAGGACAGTCTCTTAGCTTGCCTGCCCCAAAAAGAGGTGCAGGAATTGATAAATTTAAATCCCATAATTTAGTTTGTATAAAATTGGTTGTTAATCTTGATGCTGCCATCAAGCAATAAAATAGGTGCCGATAACGCTCCTGGTCTTACAAACCAAAAGCTCCTTTTCAGGATTATGTATCAGGCATGAAAAAGGTTTCTTGCTTTCGTATCATAGCTTATAAATTGATTACGAAACAAGATTAATTTGGAGGGCATAACAAAGTATTAATAAAACATTAATACGGATAATTACTATTTTAAACAACTGACTATCAGCACTATAATTTTTATTATTTTTTTTTAATTAAACAATCTCTCTATAGGTTTTAGTGTAAGATTCACCATATAATTGTTTATATACTTGGGAAAAATTCTCAAAACATTGGTGTGCCAGGCTATGGTATCCAAGAAAAACTAAAGCTTTACATTTATAAACCATCGCTTCTTCATTGACCGAATCAAAATGAAAAATACGATTGGCAATTTCAACTATGGTTTCAGAGTCCACTTCAAATTTCAATTGATGCAATATTCCTGATAAAAGACCGATGGCATGTATCGATATTTCATCTTTAATTCCATCTAACCATTCATAATCCGTATCAAACATAAATCCACCTTTTTCAAGGAGAAGCAATAACCTGTTTATCTCCTCTGAGCTGATATCATTGGCTTTTTTGAGGAGATCCATAAATTCAGATAGATCAACCTTGATGCTTTCAACATTTTCCAACCCCCAATAACCACTCTTTTTTGATATTTTAACATCTCCAAGCTGCTCTAAAAGGCTATTGATTTTTGCAATGTTTACAGATCTATTGTTTGTAGCGCTAGCATTAGACTTATCGGACCAGAATAATTCTACTAATTTTTCTGAGCTAACCCCTCTCCCCCTATACAAAGTAAATACCACAAACATGGTCAACAACTCTTTTAGCAATGGAGAGAATTGTTTCGTGATTTCATTTCCTTCTCTATCTATTATTTGCATATCCCCACGGAACAAAAGCAAGGTGGGGCCTGTAATTTTCTTTGGAGTTTGAGTTACATGTTTATTCTGGGTAATACTCGGTTGTATAGCTTCAGTGTTTATAAATTCCTTATCCTTTACAACAGACTTGCTTTTGTTTTTATTCCTAGAAAACAGGATATATGAAATTACTGAAAGGCCTAATACTATCCCAGACAAAATTATCCATGGTAAATAAGATTTTGAACTATCCT
The DNA here is from genome assembly GCA_040393725.1 of Sphingobacterium endophyticum. GTDB lineage: Bacteria > Bacteroidota > Bacteroidia > Sphingobacteriales > Sphingobacteriaceae > Sphingobacterium > Sphingobacterium endophyticum_A. The sequence goes on from JBEBTR010000141.1 coordinate 3,388, forward strand.
TTTCTCCCTCATTTAGTTCATAAGGCAGAGCGGGAGCCAACAAACTATAAATTCTAACACGACTTTGGCTCAGTGCACTATCGTAAAACAGCGTGACAGCGACAAAACGGTTTGATTCTTTAGAATAGAAAAAATCAGAATAGGATTTAATATCATGAAAATCAAAAGGGATAGTGCTCCCTAATTCCTGTAAATTTTTTCCATCAGCGGAAATGGATACGAGCTGCAGGAAAGACTTAAATTTATTCCGAGGAAACATCAATCCGTAGATAACATTTGCTTGATCGTCTACAACCAATGAGTTTGCCCATACTGCTTCAGGGAAAGGAAACTTGATTTCATACAAAGTTTTAAAGGATTTTGAATGGATATCCATTTTTACAAAATCATTGGAAATTTTAGGGTTTAACATTTGATCACCGGTAGAACTTCCATATCCACCTAGTAGATACACTCCTTTTTCACCCACTCCCAATGCACCTAAATAATGCGGAAATAAATGATCCCCAGTAAAAGTTAAGCTATCCCAAGATTGAGTGGGAAGATGGTATTTGTGAACTGAGTTTTTGTATAAGAAATGTCCATAGCCGGAAACCATATAGATACTAGAGTCCTTAGGAGAATAAAACTTATTGAAATCCAAATAATGAGTACCATGAGAAGGATGGAAGAAGTTTTTCGACCAATTTCTCGTCAGTGTATCAAAACTAGAGACGACCTTTTGATCAATTGATATATTTAAGAGGTTGCCCGTTAAGGGATCAATCATTGACTGACTTCCATTAGCCATGTGGAGCGGACCATTTGCATATGGCCACGATGTACTTACGGTTGCTCCTAAATAGGTACGGACCAGTGAATCTTCAGAGACAATATAGACACATTCCCGTTTTTGATCAAAAGCAACGCTAGCTTGCCCGGAAACATAATATTCATTTTCCAGACCCCATTCCTGTCGTTGTCTCTTAATCCAAGAAGGGTTGTTGGATTTGGCTTTTAAGGAACCTTTGCTATCAGAAGCTGTCAAACCGGAGGTTTCATCAAGTTTCCAGTGGTGACATACCTTGTCATTGCCTTTAATGACGACATCCTTGATCCGCATAGGAGGCAGATCAGAACTTTGGAAAGTGCTAAAATCGTTGAATCCAAAAAACAACTTGTAAGCTGATTTTCCTTTAAGATCCATTTTATGGGTAAACGTTGCTTGAGAAGTTGATAGTTTCAGAACGCCTTTTTCAATATCCAGGTGAAGCTTGATAGGATTCCATTTATAAAATAATTTTGCCTTAGGGATATCAAAATTTATGTCAGTAAATTTATCGCCAACCACTAATTTAAAATGTCGACCATTATCTTGCCTTCTATCATAGATTAAATCAATGTTTAGTTTATCATCAAGAATTAACCTAAAAATATAACCGAAATAATCCTGTTGGTAAGGCTTAAACTGTAGATCAAATGAAAATTCAGTTTGATTTTCAAGCTTTATAGACTTTTCCTCAGCAATTGATAAACTTGTTCTCTTATCTAGTTCATTTTCATGACTTGAAAACTCCAATCCATATTGTGCATAGCTGATCTGGAAGGAAAAAACTAGTAGAATAGCATAAATCGCAGTAAAAAAATTTACAAGGTTACTTCTCACTTTATTAGTATTGGCTCGCTGTTATTTAATTTCTCTGTAGCAGAATGTAATTTACTTTATATTCGCTGAATAGCAAAAGAGTTTTTAAGCAAAACAAAAAATTAGATTATTTTCGAGCAATTTTAACTGTATAAAATTTGCCTAAATTTGTCCTTCTAAACGCCTATTTTTGTAAAACTTCCTTCCAATAACAATACAGTTTTCAATTCAAATTGTATTTAATAATAATTTTATTTTACTGTATATCAATTAATTACTATATATTTCAATAAAGTCTATAGGATTAGTAGATTATTTAAATAAATACTCATTACATTTGTCTTAACAAACAGGCTGAACTAATCAAATGAAAAGACTAAGAATAACAATTAGATTTAATGAGTCGAACCGACAAAGAAACAACTTAAACACACATGAAGTTTGCTTCTGTCGAATGTGTACCGAAACTATCTTCCCCAAATAGGATAATGCGGGAATTCAGTTGAGTTCCCGCCTATCCATTCTTAAATCGAGTTCAATCAGGGCTCATTTTTCTATCACTAATCTTACTTAAATGAACACAAAGAAAACTTTTAGATTTCTATACCTCTCTATTGCCTTTATTTTGCTAGGTCAATTTACTGAGGCGCAAGATCAACCGAAAGCCATCATAAACGCAACATTAACTGGAAAAGTCTTGGATTCATTAACCAATGAACCCATACCAGGTGTAACACTTCAATTGGAGGGTGTCACGCACCAAGTAAAAACAGATCGAAATGGTGAGTTTAATTTTGTAACCGGCCAGAAACTGCCATTTAACCTCATCATTAGCCGAATTGGCTATCAAAAAAAGAGAATTGTCATTGATGAATCGCCCACCATTATTAGTTTGCAACCTTCTTCAGAATCTATTGATCAAATCGTAGTAACTTCTAGAAGGAGGAAGGAACAGTTGCAGGATGTCCCAATTCCAATCACAACCATCAATGCCGCAACGATAGATGATGCGGGGGCATTCAATGTAAATCGCATCAAGGAATTAGCACCTACTGTGCAGCTCTATTCATCCAATGCTAGAAATACAACACTGAATATTCGAGGCTTGGGTTCAACATATGGCTTAACCAACGATGGAATTGATCCTGGAGTAGGATTTTATTTAGACGGTGTTTATTTGGCAAGACCTGCGGCAACATGGTTAGACTTCATAGATATAGAGCAAGTGGAAGTATTAAGAGGTCCTCAAGGAACTTTATTCGGAATGAATACAACCTCCGGAGCATTTAATGTAACATCAAGAACGGCAGAATTTACTCCAGCAGCGAATTTCGAATTAAGTTATGGCAACTATGGATTTTTACAAGGAAAGGCGTCCATCACTGGTCCAATTAGCAAAAAACTAGCTGCGCGAATTTCATTCTCCGGAACCCAAAGAAACGGCACCCTATTCAATACGAATACTAATCGATCAATCAATAACATGAACAACTTAGGTTTAAGAGCTCAATTGCTCTATAAACCTAATGAAAACATTCACATTAAGGTTGCCGCGGATAAGAGCATTCAAAAACCGGATGGATATGGTTGGGGAGTTGCCGGCATTGTTCAAACCCAAAGAGCTGATTACAGACAATTCAACAATATCATTAAGGACCTAGGCTATGAGCTTCCCTATCAGGACGCATTCGAGAGAAAGGTTGATTTAAATACGCAATCAAAAGCCGACAATGAATTAGGAGGAGTATCTGTAAATGCTGATTTTAAAATTGGGAATGGGACATTGACCTCAACGACGGCTTGGCGATATTGGAAATGGGTTCCTCTCAATGATAGAGATTATTTAGGATTACCTGTATTTACAATTTCCGCCGGCAATTCCAAACATGATCAGTATTCTCAAGAATTTAGATATTCTGGAAAATTAAGGGATAATGTTGATTTAGTTGTTGGGTTATTCGGAATCTATCAAGACCTAAGAACAGATCCTGTTCACACAGAAGAGGCTGGTTCGTCCCTTTGGAGGTTTGCTCAAAATTCAACAAGCGAATTATGGAAGACGCCCGGATTATTCGACAATTTTGGTATTAGAACAAAGTATGGGATAAAAACCAGCAGCATTGCTGCATATTCGCAGATTGATTGGGCCATTACCGAAAAGCTACATCTACTTCCTGGAATCCGATACAATTACGACAAAAAAGAAGCAAATTATGATAGACAAACGTACGGTGGATTACAAACAGAAGATCCTGCATTACTTGCTCTAAAAAACTCCGTTTACACAAATCAATCATTTAATACAGACGCTTCCGCTGGAAATTTCTCTGGACAGATTTCGGCACAATATAGATTTAAAAGAAATTTAAACGCATTTGCTACATATGCATTAAGCTACAAACCTGTAGGCATAAATGTTGGTGGGCTTCCAACTTCAAAAGGTGAGGTATTATTAGACTTAGCTAGAGTAAAACCTGAATCAGTTAACCATAAGGAGGTTGGTTTAAAATCTAGCCCTACTAAGAATTCTATTTTGAATATTACCCTCTATCAAACCGACATTAAAGATTATCAAACCTTGGTACAGACACCAGAGCCCGGTGTTAATAGAGGTTATTTGGCGAATGCAGAAAAAGTCAGTGTCAAAGGAATTGAGCTTGACGGTTCATTGCGTGTAGGAAATTATCTGAGGCTTAATGCTGCCGCTGCCTATACTGATGGAAAATATGTAAAATTCACGAATGCACCTGTTCCATTGGAAGAAGTCGGCGGTCCTGAGGCATTCAAAGATATATCCGGCGGGAGGTTACCTGGTATTTCAAAATGGTCGTCCTCCATTGGAGCTGAATTATCGCAGAAAGGAAAACTTATTGGTTTGGAAGGAGCATTTTTCTTGGGTACCGATTTGTTTTATCGATCTGAGTTTTCATCCAGTCCATCCCCTTCAAAATATCTCAATATTGATGGCTATGCATTATTGAATGCGAGATTAGGTTTTAAAGCCGATAATGGAATTACAATTTCGGTGTGGAGCAGAAATCTAACGAATAAAAACTACTATGAACAATTGCTTGCTGCCCCTGGTAGCTATGGGCAATATGCTGGAATAATTGCAGACCCTAGAACTTATGGTCTGACAATTAGATATAATTTGAATAGTTTCTAATAATAAATAGGTTATCGTTTGAGCCTAGCCAAACCCCACGGCTAGGTTCTTTTTTTAATAACCCTTAAATTTCAAGATGTAATCTCCTTCAAAAGGATCTCCTTGCATTTGGCTTTCACCTATAATTAACTTATACTCTCCTGATTGATCAAGCAAGTAGTTCAAATCCTTTCCAAAGGGGCCATCACTGCTTTTATCTGGCATAATAATCTGGTTAAACCTAATGTTTCCCGCAGGTACTCCATTGACCTCGGCATTGAGGTTTTTATAGGTTCCTGGATTAAAAGTAATGGTATCCGATTCCTTTCCAATTTTATGAAGTTTGATAGAGTCCCATTCAGATTTTAACTCTATGGCTTTGGAAGGTATAGGATCAAAAACATCTGGTTCGATAGG
>JBEBTR010000142.1:0-8544 GCA_040393725.1 Sphingobacterium endophyticum
TTAGTAGTTAGTAGTTAGACTGATTGATTGGTGTGTTAATGGAAGTATTTCCAGAGATTTAGCTATTTGGTTAAGAATATTGCTTATTTGTGGAATTACATATAATCCTATACATCTAAAATTCTTCTCAATTCTTAACGAATCTCAACAAAATTCAATTCAACATAATCATCATTTTCACCTAATTCAATTGGGATTTCAACGGTCTAAATACGAAATACTATCTACTAAATACTATATTTGTATATGATCTCTTCAACAGCAAATACAATATTTCAGAAGGTAATTGAAGATTACCATGTTCATGATAAGATAGACCAACCTATTGAGAATCCCTATAGTCGCGATAGTTTGGAACACTTATTATATTTAAAGTGCTGGATTGATACGGCACAATGGCATATGGAAGATGTAATTAGGAATCCAAATATTGATCCTAGGGAAGGATTGTATTGGAAAAGGAGAATTGATCGCCAGAATCAGGATCGTACGGATACGGTTGAATTTATTGACAGTTACTATCTTCAACAATTTGCAGATGTAATAGCATTACCAGCTGCAAAAGTCAATTCAGAGAGTCCAGCTTGGGCAATTGACAGATTATCCATTCTTGCATTAAAAATCTATCATATGAAGCAAGAAACACTTCGTACGGATGTATCAAAAGCACATCAAGAGTCCTGTCAAGCAAAATTGAATATATTGTTAGAACAGCGGGATGATTTATCGCTAAGCATTGACGAGCTTCTAGAGGACATTCGCGCTGGCAGAAAATACATGAAAGTCTATAAACAGATGAAAATGTACAATGATCCAAATTTAAATCCTGTTCTCTACGGTTCCCAGAAATAAATTCAATATGAAGCGAATCTTGGTCACTAGGTTTTCAGCGATGGGTGATGTCGCAATGGTGGCTTCGGTCTTACGTGAATTTCAAGAACAGCATACGGACACTGAAATCATTATGGTTTCCCGTCCGTTTTTTTCTGCTTTTTTTGAAGGTATCCCACGTTTAAAGTTTCATCCCATTGACCCGAAAAGAAAACATAAAGGAATAGCAGGATTATTTAAGCTCTACAAGGAGCTCAGATCCTATAAAGCTTTCCAAGTTGCTGACCTGCATAATAATTTAAGATCCAGGTTTTTGGATATACTATTTAAAACATCTGGCTGTAAGGTTCAGATTCTGGACAAAGGAAGGGCAGAGAAAAAAGCATTAACTAGGCCAGATGACAAGATTTTCAAACCCTTAAAATTGACGACAGAAAGATATGCAGATGTATTCCGTCAGCTGGGATATACTTTAACCCTTTCTCATCAATTACAAAAGCAACACAGGCTCATTCCTCCTGGTATGATGCCAATCTTGGCTTCCAATATGAAAAAAATTGGAATTTCAGCTTTTGCCCAACATCCGTACAAAGTACTTTCAAAGGAAAAAATGGGCGAAATAATCAGCGTACTTTCAGAAATACCGGTTCAAATTATTCTTTTTGGGGGAGGATCTGAAGAAGGTCAGATAACGGAGGGTTGGGAAAAACAATTTTCAAATGTTCGTTCCCTAGTTGGAAAGTATAATTTGAGCGAAGAATTGGATATCATTTCTCATCTTGACCTGATGATTAGTATGGACAGCTCTGGAATGCATATGGCTTCATTAATGGGAGTACCTTGTATTTCCATCTGGGGGGCGACGCATCCTTATGCTGGATTCCTGGGTTATGGACAAAGTATGGATGACTGTGTACAGGTTGAGCATCCGAGCAGACCAAGTTCGATCTATGGTAATAAAGCCTGTCCCTGTGATGGAATTGAAGCCATCGACCTAGTAACAAGTGGAATGGTTGTTGAGAAAGTTAAATTAAAATTAAACTTATAGTAGCGAATTGGCATCTTATAATCGTTTTTAGGAGTCAATCATCAAATATAAATATGGAAAAGATTTGTTTCTTAGTTTGTCAGTATGGAAATGAGGTAAATGGTGGTGCGGAATATCATTGTAAAATGCTTGCTGAAAGACTAGTAAACGATTACCATGTTGATGTTTTAACTAGTAAAACTATTAATTATAATACATTTGAACCCTATTATAAAGAAGAGAGTGAGTTAATAAATGGAGTAAATGTTTTAAGGTTCGATTGTAAACCATTTGATCCTAAGGAACACAAAAAATGGCGTAAGAAAACTAAATTTTCCAGAAAGGTCCGTCGGAATCTATTTCGTTTAGGTTTATTGGAATCTGTAGCAAATCTGAATCCTGTTTGGAATCTTGGAATTAAAAATGAAGAAAAGTTACTTCAGAGCCATGGATTTTATTCCAAACCACTACTTGATTATTTGGAACAACATAAAGAGGAGTATAAAGCGATTATTTTATTTTCCTATGTATATCCCCATACTGTTTTCGGGGCAAGGATAGCTCCAAATAAGACTTTATTAATTCCGACCGTACATAATGAAGGGGATGTTTTTAGATCTGTCCATACGCATGTTTTTACATCTGTAAAACATATCGGATTTAATACTGAAGAGGAGCATCGTTTAAGTCAGAAGATTTTTGGGAATAAGATGTCCGAAAACAGCATATTGGCTGTTGGCGTTGAAACCGAATTTGAGAAGGAAGTTCCATTAGACGAATTGAAATCAAAGTTTAATCTTCCTGAGCGTTATATACATTATTTTGGAAGGGTATGCGGTTCTAAAATGGACAGGCTTATTCCATGGTTCATCAATTATAAAAAGAAGTATCCAAGTGACTTAAAGCTGGTATTGACAGGTCGCTTATTTCAGGAAAAAATTGAACATCCCGATATTATTTACACCGGATTTGTAACGGATGAAGAAAAAGTTTCTCTTATCAAGAATGCTACCTTGATCGTCAATCCATCGAGGAATGAAAGTCTTTCATTGTTGTTATTAGAGGCTATGGACCTCGGAAAAACCGTGTTAGTCAACAGCAAATCTGATGTTCTTTTAGGTCATTCAAGGAAGAGTGCACAAGCTACTGAAGCATATGGGGACGAGCAGGATTTTCATGCTAAAATTCATAAATTTATTTCTGATCCAAGTCTAATTGAAAAAAATAAAAGCAGGTCAAAAGAATATGTTCAAAAAAATTATTCCTGGCCATTAATTATGAGTAGATTGAGAAAGATAATTGAGTCCATGTAATTCTTTCTATTGTATACCAAATCAATTCAAAAACATATTTCCACAAGTAATCGATAATTTATATTATTGAGAAATAATTGTCAAAACTGCATGATTGTAAAGAATTGTTCATTAATAATAGCAACGTATAATTGGCCAGAAGCCTTACATTTATGCTTACTCAGCGTAGGTGAACAGAGCATTTTACCAAAAGAAATTATCATTGCAGATGATGGATCGACTTCTGATACAAAGGAACTGATCGATACGATCAAAAGTTCATTTCCAATTCCTATTAAACACCTGTGGCAGGAAGATGCTGGTTTTCGAAAGACTATTATGCTGAACAAGTGTTTTGCTATATGTACAAATGAATATATCGTCCAAATCGATGGCGATGTATTTCTGCATAAGGATTTTATAAAAGATCACTTAAAGGCCGCTAGACCAAATTATTTATTACAAGGAAGTCGTGTAATGCTAAGTGACGAATATTCTAAAAAATTGATCAATGATTTAAATGTACACCCGAAGCTATTCGGTGGAGGTAACAAAAGGATAGAAAATGGTTTCCGTATTCCGGTTCTATCTAATTATTTACTTAACCGATATAAAAACTCCTACCCTGTTTACTATGCCCGAGGGGCAAACATGTCATTTTGGAAGAAAGACATCTTTGCGGTAAATGGATATAATGAGGCTTATGAAGGCTGGGGGCATGAAGATAGTGACTTAACGTTGAGGATGATGAATAATGGGGTAAAAAAATCTGTTATTAAGTTTGCTGCCATAGTTTATCATTTACACCATCCGGAGAAAAAAAATGTAGATCAGGAAAGTCGCAATAAAGAAATCATGGAAAAGACTTTAAAGGACAATATTACCTGGACGGAATCCGGCTTGGATCAATATTTAACAAATTAGGAGGAAAATGGCGGCACAAAAACCCAGTACAGTTAGTATCATGGTTTCGACTTATAATTGGCCGGAGGCATTGGAGCGCTGTATTCAAACCATTCTTTCACAAACTCGTTTGCCTGATGAAATTCTAATTGCAGATGATGGATCAAAGGAAGAAACAAAATTGTTAATTGAAAAGCTAAAAATACAATCACCGGTGCCGATAGTTCATATTTGGCATCCTGATGAAGGATTTAGACTGAGTGTAATTCGTAATAAAGCAATTGAAGCCGCTAAATCTGAATATATCATTCAAATTGATGGTGACATTCTATTGGATCCACATTTTATTTCAGACCATTTATCTTTGGTAGAAAAAAATCATTTTTTATGTGGAAGCCGAGTATGGGTTGACCAGAACCAAAGTAAAGAATTATTAGAGCAGAAAGGCAGCATAAAAGTGGACCGCAGTAAATTCCCTATGTCTTTTATTTTAAATAGCTTACGATCTAAGGTACTTTCTAAGTTCTTAGCAGATCGATACAAGAAAAATCAGCCAGCAATATTGAGGGGATGTAATATGTCCTTTTGGAAGGAAGATCTATTAGCAGTAAATGGATACAATGAAAGTATTCAAGGTTGGGGATCAGAGGATTCTGAGATGGCTTTTAGATTAATGAATAAAGGGGTAAAAAAGAGGTTTTTAAAATTTGCTGCGGTTGCCTATCACCTGTATCATAAGGAAAACAACAAAGATAATTTATCAAAAAATGATCAAATCTTAAAAAGCACTATAGATGAAAAGAAGATTTGGACGGATTACGGAATTCAGAAGAATTAAAAATTATTATCGTAGAATTCGTTTTGTTGTTCCTGTTTTTTGATTTCCTTGTTATGGATTATAGCAAATTCATATCCTTTGCCTTTTAATCTTCCGACTTTTTTATATCCTACCAATACTTCATGAACCTTATTCTTCCATTTAATTGGGTTCGATGGATCCAGTTTAAAAATTCTCATTTGCCAATCCGGATAATTAATATATCCATCTTTATTAATTTGCCAGTTCCATTTCTTGATATGTTCGTCAGTAATTCCGGCCACCGTATTTATGCGAGGAACATTGAAACAATCATATTTGGACTTTAAAGCTAAATAAGCAGGAAGCTTTTTAATTAAGGAATCAGGAATCAATTCATCAGCATCAATTTGGAATAAGTAATCACAAGATGCCATTGGTATAAGTTCATTCTTGAATGTTGCAAAGTCTGAATTGAGTTTTGAGGTTGATACTTTTATCCTATTTGCATATTTGTTCAAGATTTGGGAAACTTGTTCATTTCTATCCGTAATATCCTGAAGAACCACAACTTCATCCTTATCTCTCAATTTGGGCAATAAGCTAGCTAATAATTGATCTATCTCTTTATGTTCATTACAAACGGTAATTGCATAAGAAATGGAAGGACGCTTGTTAAAAATATATGACAAAATACCCATAATTGGAATTTAATGATTTACAACAACTGGGAAATTCTCCTCCAGGGATCTAAAGTCATTTATTTCTCCAATTATATTTCCAAAATTAATTTTTTTATAATTTTTAAACAATCTTTTAAGTGGATTATTATTTTTTATTTCATTTTTCGATATGATATCAGAAAGTTTTTGAATTTGATTGAAATCAGTATTATTCAATTTACTTTGATCTAAATAAATAATAACATCGTGTTTCTTTAATTCTTGAATAGGCAATACTCTTTTTCTTAGGTTAATCCTTGTTGTATGTTGGTATTTAGAGATATATTGAGCAATATTAGAATCGGTATAGACCTTATGAACAAAAGGTTCGATTTTAAACAATCCTTCAGGGGTTGCGTTCTCGACGACAGCAACCACATCATAAGCTTTTCTATGCTCTGCAAATGGGTGAAACCTCCATTTCCTGTAGAAATTACGAATAGCAAGAAGGTCAATGTTTTTACTTGATTCACTATATTCCTTGGAAAATCTAGATGTTTTACTGACAAAATGATAGGCAATGGCTTGAGGTACTTGCACTAATTTGGCTCCTTGAATGGAAAATCTCATTAACAGGTCAAGATCTTCACAAAACATGGGATTAAAGGTTGAATCCAAGCCCCCCATACTTACCAGCCAGGATCGTTCAACACACAAAAAGAATGAATGGTCGTTTGTGGGAAATGGAGGTTCTTTTTTCTCTCTTAGCCTATTTACAAATTTATTAAATGCTTTCTTATCGAATGTCTTAAGATCGGTTCCAAAGTCCTTAATAGTTTTCCAATCAAAAGAATCATCTGTGAATATAGGAGGTTCAATTAAGGAATAAAATGTTACAGTCCCCGGCTCCCAGGCTTCAATCAAAGCCTCCACAAAACCTTCGCCAATAATCATATCATTATGAACATAAGTAACCAGCTTTGACGTGGCCAATTCAACCCCTTTATTATAGGTTTCAGATAAGGATTTGGATTTCTTAGCATAATGATATTTTACGTGGGGATCATTCAAACTATCCAGCCATTCATGAGTACCATCGACACTACCGTAACTGACAAATACAATTTCGACATTATTGTATAGCTTGCGAATAGAATTGTAAAAAGCTTTACTATATTCTAAATTATTTCTTAAACCAACTATTAAAGATAGATCATTCTGAAATGTACCTTCTTTACCCATATTTACTGTTTTTCAAAGTTTAGATAACCTTATAACGATAATATGTTTAAATCCGATACATTTATATCGATTTAGTTTTATATAAAAACTAATACTTAACAATTTGAGAACCTTCAATTAATTAAGATTTCGTTATCTTGTAGCCTCACTAATCCAGGAATATCATGGCAACATTATATCTAGTAAGACATGCAAAAGCTGAAGAACATAGCTTTTCAAAGGAAGATTTCTATAGAGATTTGCAGAAAAAGGGTAAAGATCGGGCGCATCGTATAGCAGAAGAACTCAAGGAGATTTTACAAATTGACACAAAAACTTTAGCCATTTCATCCACGGCAAATCGAGCCATTCAAACAGCAGAAATATTTTGCTCGGTCCTTGGTTATGAATTGGACAACATCCAACAAACAAAGGATATCTACGAAGCTCATTTTACAGATATTTTAAAGGTGATCAATACGGTTTCAGATAGTTATGATAAATTATTGGTTTTCGGCCATAACCCAGGCTTATCCAATCTGACGAATTACCTTAGTCATTCAGAAATTGAACTAGCGACTTCGAATGTTTCCATCTTAGAATTAGAACAAGGAATAACTTTTCAAATGTTGGCTGGAGGTACTGCAAACCTCGTAGGTCTATTAAAATAATAATTAATTACCTTCGTATACTATGGCAAATAAGTTACAAGGTGAAAATTCCCCATATTTAAAGCAACATGAACACAATCCTGTTCAATGGTTTCCTTGGGGTGAAGAGGCATTAAACAAAGCCAAAGCAGAAAATAAACTGATTATTGTCAGCATAGGTTATTCAGCATGTCATTGGTGTCATGTTATGGAGCGGGAGAGCTTTGAAAATGATGCTATTGCTCAAACCATGAACAAATTTTTTGTTTGTATAAAGGTGGATCGCGAAGAGAGGCCAGACATCGATCAGATCTATATGATTGCTGTTCAGCTGATGACCAATTCTGGGGGATGGCCATTAAATTGCATCTGTTTGCCAGATGGGCGCCCCATTTATGGAGGCACTTATTTTAAGCCTCAAGACTGGCAGCAGGTTTTGCTACAAATTGCTCAAATGTGGGAAGAAAAACCTGAAGTAGCAATAGATTATGCTGAAAGACTAACCCAAGGAATTCAGCAAGCCGAAAAATTACCTATTCAAGATATTCCTGAGCAATATACAAATCAAGATATCCATCAGGTCGTAGAACCTTGGAAAGAACAATTCGACGAAAAGAACGGCGGTTATAGGCGGGAACCTAAATTTCCATTGCCAAATAATTGGATTTTCTTCCTACGATACGGTTATTTAAATCATGATCAAGAAATTCTAGACCATGTACATTTTACCTTACAGAAAATGGCAAATGGAGGTATTTACGATCATATTGGAGGTGGCTTTGCTCGATATTCCGTAGATGGCAGATGGCATGTACCACATTTCGAGAAGATGCTTTATGATAATGGGCAATTATTGAGCTTATATAGTGAAGCTTATCAGCAAAAGCCTACCTTGCAGTATAAAAATGTTGTTGAAGAAACTATTGCTTGGGCGGAAAGAGAAATGATGGATCCTAATGGCGGATTTTATTCAGCCTTGGATGCTGATTCAGAAGGAGTTGAAGGTAAGTTTTATACTTTCGAGGATGCTGAATTTAATTTATTGGGTGAAGATGCTGAACTTGCAAGAAACTATTACAACATAAAGAAAAGCGGGAATTGGACGGAGGAACAGATAAATATTCCATTTGTGCAAGCAGAGGATGAGCAAATTATTTCAGAA
>JBEBTR010000143.1:0-8491 GCA_040393725.1 Sphingobacterium endophyticum
ATTTCTTAGCATTTCCTTAGCTTTAGGAAAAATGTTTTGTGCTAAGAGTAAGAACATATCATTTACGTTAGCACGAGCTTTAATTAGTTCTATATGTGTGTGGCGGATTTCTTTCTTTATGTCCGTTTTAAAACTAATTCTATTTTCGCCTAAAGAAATTGTCAATATTCCATCTATTCCTGTATTTTTAGTATGTTCTAATAATTCCCACTCTCCATGTATACCCGCTACATTTTGGAGATTGTTCAATGCTTTACTTACCGTCTTGATTTCCTGTTGAGACATTGGTTGTTCATTTTGTTTCATCGTTCACGTAACGTGAACAATCAAATTTAATGAACATTATTTAATAATCAAAGAAATATTATGTGTTTAAAACTTGAATTAAGTATATAAGAGTTTAGTTCGTGGATAATAAAACAGATCTTTTGTTAATCGGTCTGCAACTTTTGAAACCAATGCTTTTGTTGCTTTCTTATTGACTCCGTCATAAGGTCTTACCGGATTTCCTCCCTCGTATGCAGTAAAATCATCGATTGCCTTACCAGCACGTGCAGCTACAGGTGTCCTTGTGAAGAGCACAAATAATCTTGGATCGTTTAATTCCTGTAAGCGCTTAATAAAAGTGGAATCAACATACATTTCAGAACCATATCCGCTCGAATTAAACTCGGGATAGCGATTTTCAATCTGATCTAAATACATGAGTTTGCCATCGTCGGAACCTGAAGTCAACAAGGGTTCGTTGTTCGCAATTTGACTGAATTTCGTCTTTGGAGATAAACTTGCATCGGATTCCTTTTTTGATAAAGGAATCAGCACTTTAAAACGGTAGGCATTAATCATCTTCCTCCATTGCGATGCCGATCCGTTGTATATTATATCACCAGCTATCCGAGATTCATCTTTGGACAATAAAGTGTTTGCCTCTTCTAATTCTTTTATTATTCCCGCAAAAACATCTTTCTACGAATCGTATTCTGGAGTGTAATTTTTATCTGCTTCCCCTTTCATCGCCCTTGAGTAAGGGACATCTCCAAATTCCATGGTGAGATTTTAGAAATAATAGGCTCTAAAGAATTTACCCAAGGCAACATATTCGCTAAGTTTCTGATTGTAGCGCCTTGTAAAACCTCATTCAATTCATTTTTCATCAGCTCGCTGGCTTGGCTCTGAACTGTTGAGAATTGATTTTTTGAGGTCGATGGTTCGGCAATATCACTTGCAGAACTAGAATTAACATGTAGTATGCCACACATGAAGGCGGGCAATAGAATGTTCAAATTCCAATAATTTCTGTGAGTAAAAATCTTCATAAATAATTAATAGAGTAATGGATTGAGTTTTTTATCAAAAAGATAATGCGCAAAGAAAATAAACACTTATAATCATAATTTTAACTACGAATTAAATTATTTATGTTGTTATGTTAATTATTTATGTAGTAAAATCCAATGATGTAAAAATTATACTATAGCTATATTATGGGCTACAAATAAAGCCTCTCAATGTTGTAACACATTAATTTTTAAATATTTACAGAATTTGGGATGGAACGGTTTTTGAAAGGGAATTCTAAAATCTATAACATAAAACTAATAAAAATGAAAAGATTATTTATTGCTGCAGCCGTCTTATTGATGGGATTAGGAGCTCAGGCTCAAAGTGGACAATTTAAAATTGGGGTTAATGTTGGTCTTCCAGTTGGGGATGCTGCTGACATTTCTTCATTCACAGCTGGCGCTGATGCGGCTTATTTGTGGAATGTCGCTCCTAGTTTTCAAGTTGGTCCAACTGTAGGTTTCCAAAATTACTTTATTAAAAGTGAGTTTAAAGACGCAGGTGGTGAAAACTTTAACTACATTCCTTTAGCAGCATCTGCTCAATACTCAATCGTTCCTGAATTCTTTATTGGAGCTGATTTAGGTTACGGTGTTGTGACTAGTACTGGTGGTGGCGGTGGTTTCTACTATATGCCTAAAATTGGTTATCAACAGTCTTCTTGGGAAGCTTATGCTGGTTACCGTGGCCTTTCTGATGAAGGTAGCGTATCTGCTATTAACCTTGGTGTTAATTTTAAATTCTAATAAAAAATTAAGGCATCTTGCGATGCCTTATGTCTTTTTGAAATCCAATTGTCTCAATTGGATTTCTTTTTTTTATATGAATCTATTTATCCTTTATAAAAATCTTGTTATATTATTGTTAACATATTGGGATTCATGAAAATATTAATATTTTTAGTCTAAATTTTATCCAAACTAATTAAAACTAAAAATATGACCAATATTAAAGAAAGAGTACTTCTAATTGCAGAATCTAAAGGAATTCATAAAGTTGAGTTTTTTAAAGGTTTAGGTTTATCTTATGCTAACTTTAAGGGGGTTCAAAAAAACTCTGCCCTTGGTTCGGATGCAATAGCTACTATTTTATCTACTTATAATGATGTATCTCCTGAGTGGTTGATTTCTGGCATAGGTGAGTTGCTGAGAGCTGATAATCATCACACCGAAGAGGTAGCAATTACTTTACCTTCTAAAATAGATAAGCCTGTTGATAATGGTTCTCTTGCTGCTGCATTGGAAAAGGTAATTAATGCTCAACAAGCAACTATTCAATCTCAAGAAATTACAATTGCCGCACTTTCTGCAAGAATTGAGCAACTCGAAAAGAAAAAGAAAACTAAAAAGAAACGATAATAACCCCTCTTCGCGTTATACTATTAAAGGATATTTGATGAGGATTCTCCTAATATTTATTTGTTGTTTACTCTCCTATAACGCCTACTCCCAAGAAAAGGAATGGCTTTTCGCATTTTATAATGCCGACAGTACATTGGTTGGCTATAAAAACCAAAAGAACCAGGTGGTTATTCCAGCAAATCTGAACGCGTCTTTTGGACTTCCTGATAAATTCCACAATATTATTTCCGTTATAGAGGATGTGGATGGTCAGGGTATAAAGCAATATTTTTTAACCAAAAATGGTCTAAAAATAGGTTCTGATAGCCTGCATTTTTTTGATAATACCCCCGATTGTGAAAATGAGGGATTTATTAGGTTCCATGATCGTAAAACGGATAAAGTCGGGCTTTTAAATGCTGATGGAGAGATTCAAATCCCTGCGGAATATAGTGCCATGGATATCGTAAAAAATGGCTTTATAACCGTTTTGAAAGGTGCTCAAAGAAAAAGGGAAGGTGAACATAGTTTTTGGGTGGGTGGAAAAAGTTCTTTTATTGATACAAATAACAATGTAATCATTGAGGATTTTCCATTTACAACTGATCTTGATTTCTATAACATTCTTGTCGATGAATCTATTCAAGACGAATCTTATTGGGAAAAATTTATTGGTGTAGATGGCAAAATTTATTCCTTTATCAATTTTGAAAAAGAATTTGAACAACATTTGGAAAATCAGTTTTCTAAGGAAGTTAGAGATGAGCTGCTAAATGAGATGTGTTTCGATACGGTAACTTATTGGGATGAACATACAGGCTGGCTGAAACAAAATAGCCTAGACTTTGTCGCAGATCATTTAGAAAAAATAAAGCCTATTATAATTTCGGTTTTGGATGGTTCGGCTGATTACTTTATCAGTACATCACACCTAAATCCTTTTATATTTAATGGTCCAGCATTTCAAAAATTTTTTAATCATTGTGCTGACCCTATGTATTGGAAATATCCAGTCATGGATTTAGTGGTAAATCATAATGTGAATGGAAATAGGAGTCAAAGCCATTTAGAATTTCTGAGAACGGAAGAGGGTTATAAACTCATCTTGGTGAGTCTTAAAATATAATTAGTACCTTACCTGATATCATTTAATAGAATCATGTTAATTAGAAAGGGAACTGTGGAAGATGCATTGCCAATTGCGAATTATTTGCTATTGGCAATGGAAGAAATTGCATATCGTTTTATTGGACATCGCGATCCTGAACTCGCTTTAGATTTTTTACTGGAATTAGTAAAAAATCCAGGTAATCAATACTCCTTCGACAACAATTGGGTTATTGAAGATGAAGGGCTTGTAGTTGCTACAGCATTAGTCTATGATGGAGGGCAGCTAGCTGAACTTAGAGCGCCTGTTGCCAGATTTGTGCAGGAAAAGTATGGAAGGGATTTTAATCCCGAGGATGAAACTCAAGCCGGCGAATACTATATCGATTGTTTAGGAGTAAATCCTAATCAGCAGGGGAAAGGGCTTGGGTCCAAAATTATTCAATATTTGATCGAAGAATATGTGGTCCGTAGAAATTCCATATTGGGTCTTTTGGTCGATGATGATAATCCTAAAGCCAAAAAGCTTTATGAAAGATTGGGCTTTGAAGTTGTGGGTGAAAAGTGGTTAATGGGCAAACATCTCGAACATATGCAACTCAAAAAAATAAAATAATAAAATTTTATTTTCGCCCTTAAATGGGCTTTTTTTTTGCTTAATATTATATGTTAAAACATTAGCTAAAACCTTTTTACTGCAAATTACCTTTTGTGTTGTATTTTTATTAAATTTGGTATTAGGCCTGTTTTTAATCCTTTGAATTCTATATCTAGTAAAGCATTTAAACAGTCGTCCAATTTTAAATTACTAAATACACCGTTTTATGTTTACAGATAGATTGTCTCATTGGAGAAGAGTATGGAACAAAGGTAAGCTGTTATTTCCAGTTGCTTTAATTTGTGTTTCTGGTTTTCAAGCTATGGCTCAGAAAACCGAAGTTGATTATGTCAACCCCTATATGGGAAACATATCCCATTTATTGGTCCCTACTTATCCAACGGTACATTTGCCGAATTCCTTACTGCGTGTTTACCCTGAAAGAGGGGATTTTACCTCTGATCGTATTAAAGGCCTGCCATTAATTGTAACTAGTCATCGCGGTAGTTCTGCTTTTAATTTAAGTCCATTATCTGCCGGGAGCCGAGATTTAGCACCCGTATTGAACTATAGCTATGATCAAGAAACAATCAATCCATACAGCTATTCTGTTTATCTTGACCAAGATCAAATTGATGTTCATTTTGCAGTTGCCCATCAGGCTGCATTGTATGAGCTCGATTTTGAAAAGAATGGAAATCCACAGTTGATATTCAATACGCGAAAAGGTGAAGTGAAATGGGACGGAAAAGGCCTTTCTGGTAGCCAAGATATCGGCAACAATACAAAAGTCTATTTATATGCTGAATTTGATCAACAACCTTCTGAAATTGCTAGTTTAAAAAATGGACAGGTTTCCAAATCTTCAGAGGCAACTGGTGAACAAGCAAACCTTGTCTTAACATTTTCGGATTCAAATAAAAAAGTAAAAATCCGCTATGGTATTTCATTTATTGATGCGGTTCAAGCTAAGGCCAATATGAACCGGGAAATCAAGAATTATGATTTAGCCAAAGTAAGAGAAAATGGAAAATCGGTTTGGAATAAAGCTCTTGGAAAATTAAAGGTTGAAGGTGACAATGAAAATGATAAGAACATTTTCTATACGTCCTTATACAGAACATTCGAAAGGCCGGTAAATATTTCTGAGGATAGTCGTTATTTTAGTGCGTTTGATGGTAAGGTTCACAATGATGATGGGGTTCCTTTTTTCACGGATGATTGGATTTGGGATTCCTATCGTGCCCATCACCCTTTAAATGTTTTGATAGATACAAAAAAGGAGGGGAATATCCTACAATCTTTTGTCCGTATGTCTGAACAGATGGATAATTTTTGGTTACCTACTTTTCCAGAAATCAATGGTGACAGCAGAAGGATGAATTCAAATCATGGAGTTGCCGCCATATTGGATGCCTATGAGAAAGGTGTTCGTTCTTTTAATGTTGAAGAGGCCTATCGTGCAGCAAAAGGCGCAATTACTGAAAAAACTTTAGCGCCTTGGTCTGGTAAACCTGCTGGGAAAATGGATGAATTCTTTGTTGATAAGGGGTATATCCCTGCGCTTCACCCTGGCGAAAAAGAAATCTATCCCGAAGTTGATGGCTTTGAAAGACGTCAACCTGTGGCTGTAACCTTAGGTACTTCTTATGATTTATGGTGTCTTGCACAATTGGCGAAACATTTAGGAAAAACTGAGGATTATGATCGTTTTATGAAACAATCCTTTAATTATAGAAATATATTCAATCAAGAAACCAAGTTCTTCCATCCTAAGGATGAAAAAGGAAATTTTATAGAACCGTTTGACTACGTGTTTTCTGGCGGGCAAGGTGCTCGAGAATATTATGGGGAAAACAATGCCTGGATCTATAGATGGGATGTTCAACATAATATACCGGATTTGATCAATCTTATGGGAGGTAACCAACAATTCGTAAAGTATTTGGATGATATGTTCGTGCAGCCATTAGGAAAGTCTAAATTTGATTTCTATCAACAGCTTCCTGATCATACGGGAAATGTAGGGCAATTCTCGATGGCAAACGAACCTTCTTTACATATACCTTACCTATATAATTATGCGGGACAACCTTGGAAGACCCAAAAAAGAATTAAAACGCTGATCAAGCAATGGTTCAGAAATGATTTGATGGGAGTGCCAGGAGATGAAGATGGCGGCGGACTTTCTTCTTTTGTGGTTTTTTCTCAACTTGGATTTTATCCGGTTACTCCAGGCTCTGGCGTCTATAGCATTGGCTCTCCATTCTTCGAAAAAGCCAGCATTTCATTGGAAAACGGTAAGACCTTTACCGTTCTTGCAAAGGGAGCTTCTGATAAGGTAAAATATATACAATCTGCTACGTTAAACGGCAAGCCATTAAATAAACCTGAAATTTCGCACCGAGAGATTTTAAATGGAGGGGTTCTAGAATTTGAAATGGGTGATAAAGCAAATCAAAATTGGGGCAGCAAATAAATTATCGAATTTTATGATACTTCAATCCATTAAGCTTAATAAAGCTTTATTGCTATTATTCCTTTTCCCACTTTTTGTTTTTGCACAGGATAAACCAAATGTGGTCATGATTTATGTTGATGATTTAGGCTATGGAGATTTGAGTTCTTATGGAGCTACTAAAATCCAAACCCCTCACATCGACCAATTAGCGAAGGACGGAATTCGGTTTACAAATGGACATTCCTCTGCAGCTACTTGTACACCATCACGATACTCTTTGATGACGGGAAAGTACCCTTTCCGCAAATCAGGAACCGGAGTGCTACCAGGCGACGCAGCCTTGATTATAAATCAAAATCAAATTACCTTACCTGAACTATTTAAACAACAAGGTTATGAAACTGCAATCGTTGGAAAATGGCATCTTGGACTTGGTAATCAAGTCGAAAAGAATTGGAATGAAGAAATTAAACCCGGGCCATTGGAAGTCGGCTATAATTATTCCTATATCTTTCCTGCGACAGCAGACCGTGTACCTACTGTTTTTCTCGAAGGACACACTGTCCAAGGAATTGACCCTAAAGATCCAATTCAGGTTTCCTACAAGGAGAAAGTTGGAAATGAACCAACAGGATTGGAAAATCCAGAACTCCTAAAAATGAAAGCTAGTCTTAACCATGGGCATAACCAAACTATCATTAATGGCATCGGTAGGATAGGCTGGATGACTGGAGGTGTTCAATCTAGATGGGTAGATGAAGAAGTAACCCCAACTTTTACTGACAAAGCCGTTAATTATATCCGTAAACATAAAGATAAACCCTTCTTTTTAAGCTACCATGCAACTGAGCCGCATGTTCCTAGAATGCCTTCAACTCAATTTAAAGGGAAAAGTGGTCTAGGTTATCGGGGAGATGCTATATTGCAATTGGACCATACAGTAGGTGAAATATCTCAAGCATTAAAGGATAATGGACTTTACGAAAATACCATAGTAATTTTCACAAGTGATAATGGAGCTGTACTTGATGATGGCTATGAAGATGGGGCTGTAACTCAGCTGAATGGACATAATCCTTTTGGACCTTTCAGAGGCGGTAAATATTCGTCATTTGAAGGTGGAACTCGGGTTCCATTTATCATCAGCTGGCCAAAAGGAATAAAAAAATCTCAGGAATCGGATGCGCTCATCTGTCAAATGGATCTACTGTCAAGCTTTGCCAACTTCTTTAAGAAACCTTTGGCAAATCAAAGTGAATTGGACAGTGAAAATATCTGGAACACTTTAACTGGAAAAGATAAGAAAGGCAGGGAATATCTGGTTAAATCAGCAGGTTCCCAATCCATAACCAAGGGGAATATGAAGTATATTCTACCGAATAAAGGTCCAGCAATAAACAAATTGACTAATACAGAATTGGGGAATAATCCAGAGGATCAATTATACAACCTTGCTCAAGATCCAGGTGAAAAAAATAATATTGCTAAGGAGAATCCTAAAATTGTTGCTGAATTAAAGGAGCTTTTAGAAAGGGTTAAAAACAAATAATCAATTGATATTTTAATAAATCCAATTGGGGGTCGGGCTGAATCAATTTTTGATAGCTTTCTTTTGGTTTTAGTCATGTTTCCTTCGAGTTTTGG
>JBEBTR010000144.1:0-8426 GCA_040393725.1 Sphingobacterium endophyticum
AAAATTGAGATAATCATGCACAGAACACATACTTGTGGCGAATTAAGAATTGAAGATTTAGGAAAAACCGTAACCCTGAGTGGATGGGTACAAAAATCACGTGACTTAGGAGGAATGACCTTCATAGACGTACGTGATCGTTATGGAATTACGCAGCTAACATTCAACAGTGAGGATGATGAATCTTTACGCAGCCATGCTCGTGAATTGGGCAGAGAGTATGTTATTAAAGTGACTGGAACTGTAATCGAACGTTCTAGTAAAAACCCAAAACTCCCAACAGGAGATATAGAAATTAAGGTTAGCAATTTGGAAATTTTGAATGAATCAAAACTTCCTCCATTTACTATAGAAGATGAAACCGATGGTGGTGAAGATATCCGTATGAAATATCGTTATCTGGATATTCGCAGAAACCCGGTTAAAAACAGTTTATTGTTCCGTCACAAAGTGACCCAAGAGGTAAGAAATTATCTATCTAGTTTAGATTTCTGTGAAATCGAAACTCCTTATCTAATTAAGTCTACTCCTGAAGGTGCACGTGACTTTATTGTCCCTTCACGAATGAACCCAGGACAATTTTATGCATTACCACAATCACCACAAACCTTCAAACAGCTATTAATGGTGGGTGGAATGGATAAATATTTCCAAATTGTGAAATGTTTCCGTGATGAGGATTTAAGGGCAGACAGACAACCTGAGTTTACACAGATTGACTGCGAAATGTCTTTCGTTGAACAAGAGGACATTTTAAATGTATTCGAGGGGATGACACGTCATTTATTAAAGAATATTCATGGAATTGAAATCAATCAGTTTCCAAGAATGACATTTGATGAAGCTATGCGTACCTACGGTAATGATAAACCGGATATTCGATTTGGAATGAAGTTCGGTGAATTAAATGCAGTAGCTCAAAACAAGGATTTTGCAATATTCAACAACTCAGAACTGGTAGTTGGTATTGCTGTACCTAGTGCAGCGTCTTACACCAGAAAACAAATCGATGAATTGGTTGACTGGGTGAAGCGTCCACAAGTTGGGGCATCCGGGATGGTCTATGTTAAATGTGAAGAGGATGGAACATTCAAATCATCAGTTGACAAATTCTATGATCAAGCGGATTTAGCGAAATGGGCTGAAATTACCGGTGCTCAAGCAGGCGATTTAATTCTGGTTCTTTCTGGTCCTGCCAATAAAACAAGAGCACAATTAAGTGCTTTACGTATGGAATTGGGCAATCGTTTAGGTTTACGTAAATCCCATGAATTTGCACCTCTTTGGGTTATTGATTTTCCATTATTGGAATGGGATGAGGAAACAGAGCGTTACCATGCCATGCACCACCCGTTCACATCACCAAAATTAGAAGATATGCCTTTGTTAGATACCGATCCTGGAAAAGTTAGGGCAAATGCGTATGATTTAGTTTTAAATGGAAATGAGATTGGCGGAGGCTCTATCCGTATTCATGATAAGGACATGCAAGCCTTGATGTTTAAGCATTTAGGATTCACACCGGAGCAAGCGCAAGCGCAGTTTGGATTCTTAATGAATGCGTTCCAATATGGTGCTCCACCGCATGGAGGGTTGGCATTCGGACTAGACCGATTGACTGCTATTCTTGGAGGTCAAGAAACAATCCGAGACTTTATTGCATTCCCTAAAAATAATTCAGGCCGCGATGTAATGATCGACGCTCCGGCAAATATTGCAAAAGAACAATTGGATGAATTAAGCATTAGCTTAATTGAACAAACAAAATAATCATAAGATATGATTTATAAAGAGCGATTACCCGAATAGGATAATCGCTCTTTTAATTTAAGGTATTCCTTATTTATAAACAGTTTGGATTTTATGCACATTATTCAATCAATAACAGATAATTTTTTATCTTTAAAATTGGTTGATTTTCACATTCAACGATTAATTTTGCATTAAGCGACAGAACATCCCTATGGCACAGACAGTAGCAGATAAATTCTTGAAGGATAGTGCTTCCAAATCATTTGATTTACAGCATCGACAAGTTATCAATAACAATATTGATAAGTACGGGGTTGCCTTTGAGAAGGGGAAAAGCAAGTTTTTTGATTTAGAGAATTCCAAGATCAAGGCGAACTTGATTAAATGGAAGGTTATCGAAAATTTAGATCGGTACCTTTTGGACTTTGAGTCAAACTTTACAGCTAGAGGGGGAAAGGTTATTTGGGCTAACGATGCTGCCGAGGCCCGTGAGGAAATTTGGCGCATCATGGAGCATCATCAGGCAAAATCGGTTGTGAAATCAAAATCAATGGCGACAGAGGAAATTGAACTCAACCATTTCCTGGAATCCAAGCAAATTGAAACCATCGAAAGCGATTTAGGCGAATTCATTATTCAATTATTGGGTCAGAAACCCTATCACTTTGTAACGCCGGCCATGCATTTGAGCCTGGAGGAAATTGCGAAGTTATTTCATGAGAAATTTGATACGCCTTTGGAGGCATCGGCAGAGGAACTGACCATGAAAGCTCGGGAAATCCTGAGGGAAAAATATACAACTGCTGACATCGGCATTACCGGAGCAAACTTCCTGCTTGCCGATACGGGTGGAATTGCAATTACTGAAAATGAAGGAAATGCAAGATTAACGACGACCTTTCCAAAAGTTCATATTGCCGTTGTCGGAATTGAAAAGATCCTACCCAGCATCAATGACCTGGATTTATTTTGGCCCTTGCTCTCAACACATGGCACTGGGCAAAACCTAACAGTCTACAATACCGTTTTAACTGGTCCGAGGAAGAATACGGAATATGATGGTCCCGAGGAGATGTATGTAATCTTGTTGGACAATGGCAGGACCAATGTTTTAGAACAAAAAGATCAAAGGCAGGGCTTATACTGTATTCGCTGTGGAGCATGTCTTAATGTTTGCCCCATCTATCAAAATATTGGAGGCCATACCTATGAGACAACCTATCAAGGCCCGATTGGATCCTTAATTTCACCACATCTGAATGGGATGAAAGAATTTAAACATTTAAGTTATGCATCATCATTATGTGGTAAATGTACGGAAGTCTGTCCCGTAGGCATTGATATTCAAAAAATGCTCTTGTTAAACAGACGTGATGCTGTACAGCAGGATATCGTCACATCTGTTGAGAAGAAGGGATGGAGCATGTTCACATGGGCAATTCAAAAAAGAAAGATCATTGATTTCTTCGGTGGGAAGACAAAGAACTTCTTCATTAGGAATTTCTTTAAAAAAGCCTGGGGCAATCAGCGGGAACTGCCTAAACTGGCAGATAAATCTTTTACCCAACAATGGAAAGAAAAGCAAAAAGATA
Source organism: Sphingobacterium endophyticum (assembly GCA_040393725.1). Classification (GTDB taxonomy): domain Bacteria; phylum Bacteroidota; class Bacteroidia; order Sphingobacteriales; family Sphingobacteriaceae; genus Sphingobacterium; species Sphingobacterium endophyticum_A. The sequence goes on from JBEBTR010000144.1 coordinate 3,345, forward strand.
AATAAAAGAAAAAGAGACGCCTTGCAGCGTCTCTTTTTTCTTCTATTTATCTGAATCCAGAATAGACTTACTATCTTCTGCCATCCTAATAAACTCTGCTCTATATCCTTCATCGTCTTTTCCTTTTGCAGCTTTTGCTCTAGCAATCAAATTCTCAAAACTAGCGTTTTGTTTATAGCTTGAATTGCGCAACAACATTCCAAATTCTGCTACAGCTGTTGCAAAACGAAAGTCTTCAGAAACAGCATCCAGTGCAAGAACATTATCTTTAACAACAGTTTGCTGTAATTGGCTTTTATCAGATTGAGGATCTTTGTAGCGGAATTTCACTGTTGCCAATTCTCCATTTTTCGAACCTAAATTAGGCTTGTCAGTTTCTTGATATTTCAATTTGTCTACAGTTCCAATAATGGAGCTTTTAACACCTACCGGAATTATTTCATAGATAGCTGTAACCGTATGACCTACACCCATATCACCCCCAATTTTAGCATCATTATTAAAATCTTCAGCATCCATTAACCGGTTTTCATATCCAACCAATCGATAGGCTTGAACATATGCAGGATTAAATTCTACTTGAATTTTCACATCCTTAGCAACGGTAAATAAAGTCCCGCCAAATTCCGTCACCATTGCTTTTCGTGCTTCTGAAATATTATCGATGTAGGCATAATTACCGCGTCCTTTGTCTGCTAATATTTCCATTTTTTTATCCTTAATATTTCCCATTCCATATCCAAGCACAGTCAGGTTAACACCGCTTTCACGTTCTTTTGCTATTAAGTCCTCCATTGCCTCATCACTTGATTCACCGACATTAAAATCACCATCAGTAGCTAGGATAATCCGATTATTACCAGCTTTAATAAAGTTATGACGAGCGATTTGATAAGCTTTTTTAATTCCGGCCCCACCTGCTGTAGAACCACCCGCAGCAAGCTCATCAATAGCGGCTTTAATTTTCATTTTTTGGTCACCTTTGGTGCTTTCCAAATGAACGGATGCATTTCCAGCGTAGGTAACGATTGCTACTTTATCTTCAGCCCTGAGTTGATCGACTAATAATTTAAGAGAGGATTGAACCAAAGGCAATTTATTCGCAGCCATCATCGATCCTGAAACATCAATTAAGAACACCAAATTAGAAGCCTTTAGGTTTTCCTTTGGGATATCCTTAGCCTTTAAGGCAATGCGCATCAACTGATGCTCTTTGTTCCAAGGAGAGGTAGAAAGTTCCGTATAAATTTTAACAGGATCGGAATTCTGAGGACCTTGCAGGTTATACTGAAAATAATTTATCATCTCCTCTACCCTTACTGCATCTTTTGGAGGCAACTGTCCGGAATTAATTATTCTTCTAACATTGCTATAAGAGGCTGCATCAACATCAACCGCAAAAGTAGAGAGGGCTTCCTTAGTTGGGGAGATAAATCCATTTTCTTCAAATCTATCATAACTTTCTGTATTTTGATCTTGGTATGGCCTAGGCATGATCCTTCTATCATAACCAATTTGAACACCGGCTACTTTACCTTGAAGAAGTTGTGCCCGATTCATCGAAACCGTCTTATTGTTTTGGGAACTTCCAACAATAACGACCTCATCCAGAAGCAATTCATTGGGACTTAATAAAATATTTATTTCTTTTTTCTGACCAACTTTTATCTTTTGTTCCATATAACCTACATAGTTAAAGGTTATGAAATCGGAGTTTTCGGCCTGAATGGTATAATTACCTTGCTGATCAGTTGCAGCCTTGTTGGATTTACCGTCAACCGTAACCAGAACACCTGCAAGGGCTTGCTTGGTATCATTATCTTTTACGGTACCTTTAATTGTTCTTTCCTGAGCCAGTCCATTACTTCCTAGAGTAAACAAAAGGACTATAAAAGCGAATATTTTGTTCATGATTAGTAAATTTTGACAAGGGATGCAGAAAAAATCAAATTTCCATAAACGAGAAAAAAAAATTATTTTTCGGCAGTAAATGAGCACGAGGACCTTGTCAAAACAGAAGAATCTAACAGATGAAGATCTGCTAAAAGAGTACCTACAGGATGGCGACCTAAGCCCTCTTGGCGACCTCTATCAAAGGCATAGTGAAATGGTCTATTATGTGTGTTTACGCTATTTTAAGGAGCCAGAACGAAGCAAAGATGCTGTTATGCAAATCTTTGAAGAGCTCATCGAAAAAGTAAAAAAGCAAGAAATTCAAGACTTCCCCCGTTGGCTATATGTGGTCAGTAAGAATCATTGTCTGATGGCCCTGCGATCGGCCAAAAATAAGACAGAAATTGTTACAGATAATTTTGTGGAATTTTCAATGAATCTGCATCAAGAGGAAAATTATCAAGAAAGGGAGGAACAGTTATTGAGATTAGAAAGCTGTTTAGAGACGTTAATAGAGAAACAGAAAATGAGCATTCAACTGTTTTTTATTGAACAGAAATGCTATAAAGAAGTGGTAGAATTGACGGGATATAGCATGAATGATGTTAAGAGCTATATTCAAAACGGCAAAAGAAATTTAAAAAACTGTATGGAAAGGAATTCTCATGAATAAGAATTTTGACATAGCATATTTACGCCAATACGTTAACGGAGAATTGAGTAGCTCTGAGATGTATGCTATTGAGAAAGCTTCTCATGAGGATGAGCTATTAATGGATATTATTTTAGGATTGGAAGAAGAAAAAGAACTACAATCCGAATTGGATATTTCTGAGATTCATTCTGCAATATATGAGCGAACTCATCCCACAAAGATCCGTTCAATAAAATCCTACCGATACCTATCGATCGCTGCATCGCTATTGTTGGCCCTTGGAATTGGTGCAATTTGGTATTTAAATCGAGATGGTCAAAATAAGGTTGAAATGACGATGGAAGCGGCATCGGTCGATCAATCAGAGCAAGCAACGGACACAACATTAAACAGCATTAATGTAGACAGTCTTGAAGGACACACTGAGGAAGACCAGTTAATAGCCATGGCTACTCCGGAGGCTCAATTACTAACAAAAGATCAAGTTTTGCAATCGGATAAAAAAGTAAGCAGTTCAAGCAAGAAAAAGACTGTGGAGGATATTTTGGCTGACCGCGAAGAAGTGTTTTTAAGAGAGGTGCCTAAGACTGATACGAGTTCGTTCCATAATAAATATGATAACAGGGTAGCCTATTCTCCCCAATATAAAAGGTCTGCAAGTTCGGATGTGATTTTATTGAACGGGAATAATTTAGTTGGCGACCAACTATCTGGGCGGGTTGCAGGAGTAAATGTTAATCGAGTTAGCTCCTTACAGGACGTTAAAAAACTTGCTACCGGACGTGTACTAGACCGCCAATCCGGAAGACCCATTGTAAGTGCATCAGTACGCGATATTAAAACTAATGATGTTGTCATGACCGATTCCTCCGGTCAATATGTAATGCCATTAACTTCGGACAATCAGAAACTGGAAATACTATCCCTTGGCTACGAACAGCAAGAAATCATAGCAAGCAACAATAAAATCGTACAATTGAAACCTAATTTTGATCAGCTGGACGAAGTTGTTGTAGTGGGATATGCAGGAAAAGCAGCAAAATTCAAATCCGAACCTCTTGTAGGTTGGGTAGCCTATAAAAAATATATCAACGACAATTCCTATCAAACCCTTTTAGGAAAAGGATCCGTCACCCTCGTATTCGACATCAATTCCTTTGGAAGACCAATAGATATTAAGGTCAAAAAATCCAGCAATCCTGACCTAAACCAAAAGGCCATCCAGATTATCCAAAATGGTCCCGACTGGAAAAAAGGCAATGACGGAAAGAAAATTGAAGTGAGAGTGGATTTTGACAGAAGACATTAGACATAAGACATTAGACATAAGACATAAGACATAAGACAGTATACATAAGACAGTAGACATAAGACAGTAGACATAAGACAGTAGAATTTGTGAACGTGTTAAAATTGCTGGACGCGTTAGAAAAAAGAAATATTGGACGTGTTAAAAATAGTGGACGTATTAGAGTTTAATGTTTATTTATTAATTATAAATATTCTATAAAATCTACACGCAATATTTTATCTATCCTTTCTCACTTATTACTATCACATTTTACAACCATCTAGGCTCTTATGTCTAATGTCTATTGTCTAATGTCTTAAGTCTATATCACACCCTCATCCTAGCAAGAGGTGCGATATCTTGGCTGATAAAGTCGTTTTTGAGGAATTTTTGGTATCCGGCTATTGCGATCATGGCAGCGTTGTCGGTGCAGTATTCGAATTTAGGGATAAAGACATTCCAATTGTATTTTTGCCCCATTTCGATGAGGCTGTTTCGTAGGCAGGAGTTTGCGGACACCCCGCCTGCGATTGCAATATCCTTAACACCGGTTAATTTAGCGGCTTTTTTAAGTTTATTTAGCAGAATGGAAACGATTCGGTTTTGTACGGATGCACAAAGGTCGTCCATTTTCTCTTCCAAAAAATTGGGATTCTTTTTTATTTCATCCTGAACTAAATACAGAATGGCAGTTTTTAGACCTGAAAAACTAAAATTCAGCTCAGGTATTTGAGGTTCTGGAAGTTTAAATGCATTCGGATCACCTTCTTGAGCATGTTTATCAATTAAAGGGCCACCAGGATATGGAAGGTTCAGAATTTTGGCTGTCTTATCGAAAGCTTCGCCGGCAGCATCATCGAGTGTTTCCCCAAGCAATTCCATTTCAAAATAATCTTTTACCAATACGATCTGGGTATGTCCACCAGAAACTGTAAGGCATAAGAAAGGGAAATTAGGTTTTGGATTGTCGATAAAATGCGCCAAAATATGGGCCTGCATATGATTAACTTCAATCAAAGGGATATCCAGAGCAAGAGCGAAAGACTTTGCAAATGAAGTTCCTACCAATAAAGCACCCAAAAGTCCGGGGCCACGCGTAAAAGCTACTGCATCTATATCATTTTTACGTATTTTAGCAGCAGCGATAGCTTGGTCTACCGTGGGAATGATATTTTGTTGATGTGCTCGAGAAGCTAACTCAGGAACCACACCCCCATATTTAGCATGAATTGCTTGACTAGCA
>JBEBTR010000145.1:0-8402 GCA_040393725.1 Sphingobacterium endophyticum
GACTCAACTTTCGAAGGATAGATCAAACAATTAGTCTCTGCATATAATTCAACCAATTTAGCTTTTGGAATAAAACCCATGAAGTCAATTTGATCAATTTTACCCCAATTTTTAAATAACCAAGAAGCATATTTATTTTCAGTTCCCTTAACGGTAATGGTAGATTTAAAATTTGAAATTTTATACTCTTCTAAAAGTATTTTGGAAGCTTGACAGATGACTTCAAAGTTCTTATGGCTATTGGGTGAACCGGCAAATAAAAACCGATATGTATTATCTGTGGTTTTCAATTCTATATTTTCAGGAGAATCATCTGAAATTTTTGGTCTTGAGACTATTATCTTTTTAGGATCAATCTCAAACATATTACCTAAACCTGAACGGAACCACTCCTGCTGAACTACTAAATAATTATTTTTTAAGATATTGGTTTTATAGATAAGCTTTGTGAAAATAGCAAAAAGGGCAATTTTAGGAGCAAATACTAAATCGTGTAATTTCCATTTATAAAAAGAAAATGAATTGTGGCAATAAACCGCCCTTCTTTCTGCCTGAACACTTGGAGAAGTATCATGCAAAGAAAACCATAGATATACAGGACCAATTTCCTTCGATATTTTATTCATCGATACATATTCGTACCACAATCTGTTGGTCCATTTTTTCTTAGGCCACTGCGTTTCGATATACTCAATGTTTGGAAATTCAGCTAGTTCTTTTTTATGGACTATAGCAATAACCTTATAATTATTTTTGACCGAATAGTCCGATAAAAATCTTAAACAATCTTGCAGAATCGCTAATGTTCCAGCCTCAACCAGGTTAACAGCAGATATAACAATAGTTTTCATTCTATTTATTCAAAGTTTCCTTAAAAAGACTTAGCCATTTCTCCATAACCTTTTCTTCTGAAAAATCATTTGAATATTCAAATGACCTATCTCCCATCCTTTCACGCAATTCCTTATTTTGAATTAATTCGACAACTTTCTCTGATACACCTACTTTGTCTCCCTCTTCTAATAAAAAGCCATTTTCTCCATCTTTAATAATATCCCTAGGACCACATTTGCAAGTGTAAGATATGAGGGGTAGACCAGCAACCTGCCCTTCCAATAGGGCCATTGGCAATCCTTCATATCGAGAGGTCATGACAATCATCGAACTATCAAGATATTGTTGATCAATATCTTGTACAGGATCTCTTAAACTTACAGTTGATGACAAATTATATTCATCAATCATTCTTTGCAATTTCTCCCTTTCCGGTCCTTTGCCAAAAATATTCAGATGCCAATCTGGTTCTTTTTCATGAACCAATTTCCAAATCTCTATTAAATCCTCAAATCTCTTTTGGTAATCATAGCGACCAACAGCTATTACATTTTTAGAAGAAAGCTTACTAGGTTCGGATATTTTGAAACTATTTGCATTAGGAATAACCTCAATATTATTTAAATCTCCCCAATAAGATTTATCTTCTTCGGTTAAAACAACGAACTTGTCGTACTTCTGAACCGTTTTAAGGTCATTGTTACTTCGGATTTTGTCGACAATTTTCCAAATACCTTCCCTGCCATATTGCATTCTTTTAAATCGAGAAAAATGAATTTCAACAATCTTCTTGCTTTTATCACCAATATTGGGGAGCAAACCTACTTCATGGTCGAATAAGGAAACTGTGATATCTGGTTTTATCTTATTTAGATATTTCTTCAGTAGCTTTTTATGTTCAAGCTGCTTTTTAGGATAATCTATCAATTTCTTTAATAAACCTGTATTATTATTGGTTGTATAGTTAATTCCAAGGTCAATTTGATGAATTGAAGGATGTAGATTAAAATAGGGCTTACGGTTTTGTTGATCGGTAGTGATAATGCTGATATCATGACCAAGTTTTGCGAGGTAGTTAGTTTTATTTGCCAACACTCGCTCCATACCTCCTGAGTTAAATGTACCTAGGATGCAATACACTATCTTCATAAACTTCTTCTTTTTCTTCTGAACTTTCTGTAACTCTTAATGAATCTATGCAATAAAATACTGCATAAATAAAAAAGATATCCGTTGCAACCTTAAACCAAATGACAAAGGTAAAAGCCATTAAAATCAGGAAGAACATCCAATATTGGGTATGACGTCTCATAAACACCAAGGCGTTTACAACAAACAATAACGCAAATACAGAAAACCCTAGAATCCCACAGTATAAGATAAATCTACAATATCCGATATCCGTACTATAAACATAATTATCAAACAATCCAGAGCCTATAATCCAAGTTTGTTGATCCTGCGGCCATACCCACATTTCACGATTTAGTTTGTCCGTAGAATCCGTTCTCCACTCACCTTTTTCAACATAATTGAAAAATCCTTCAAAAGCAAAGCGCATCTGATCATAGAATTCTGCATTGGTTTGGTATAAGTAAATGGAAATGCCTATCGCAACTACTAAAAAGACTCCAAACAAAACACTCAATTTGGTCGAATGTTTTTGTATTGCTCTTTTAAATACACTTGATCCAAAAATAAAATAAGCTAATGACGCTCCTAAACCAATAACAGTAGTTCTTGAAATGGCATTTCCTATAATCGCTATAAAAAAGAATGAAATTAATAACAAGCTGATTGTCCAACCGTTATTTCTAACAGATTCATCATTGTTCAATGTAGCAGTGATCATTAATAAGACTATCGAAAATCGAACTCCCGCCGGATCTAATGCTGCTCCAATTCCATATAATCGATCAACCTCTTCAAAAAACTCCTGACCTTGGGATACATAACTGTCTACCAAGATTTTAAAACTCGGAACATTATCAATCAATAAAGCTGCAGTACATTGAAAAACACATATTGCAGTTGCATAAAAGGTAAAAATTCTAAAATCTACCTTACCATGAACCATTTTTATCATGCTACAAACTGCATAGGCTCCAAAATACCAAACCGCAAAACTGGTGATATAGGACGCATAAGCATAATCTGTTGTTTTATTGATGTCGGTTGAATAGAAACAGATGAAAGAAAACAATAATGCTAGGACAACCGAAACCAAGAAACCTTTTGAAATCTTAATCTCTCGTTCCATTAACCAATTCATGCCAGCGAACATGACTCCCAAAACAGCCAAAATCATTTTTGTATTGAGGGATGGCAAAAAAGTAAACGAAATTGGAAACAAATAAAAACTTACCGCAATGCCTATTGATATATAGAGTATTAATCGAATCATATCCTAATGACTATTTATATAACACACCGTAAACTAATCGTAAAACAACTTTATTATAAAGTTTTACGAGCCAAAATTGTTTTTTAACTGCGGCTAATTGTAATAGCCTGGTTCGTAGTGGCAATGTCTTATTTTCCATAACAAAAGAATTTGCTTCCGGAAACCAATTTAACCACTTATTATATTGTGTCGTTTTTTCAGAAATTAATAATGGCAGCTTTATATTCAGCTTTAAATAGTTCATTAAGTTACCTATCTTATTTGAAAAATTACTGCTTTTTAAATATTTTTCAACTTCATTGACATTCGCTGTCACTTGTTCAATATGGCTGTCAGAATATGTTTTAGTTAATGAAGATGCATTACTCTGTCCATAATGATAAAAATGACGATCTAAATAACCAACCTTCTCTGAATTGCAAAATAGCTTTATGGCAACCATTAGATCCTCACCCATATTTTTACCTTCTATAAACCGTATCCCATTATCATGAAAGAGGGACGATTTAAATAAGAAAAGCCATAAATTCCATCGCATCGTACCACACATCATCTTCTCAATTGCATCAAATGCTGTATCAAAGCTCGGTTGATGCATTTTTCGTTCATTTTTTTCAAATGTTAGATACCAACTAAAGCCAACAATATCTAAATTCTCGGATGTCGCCAGTTTTAAGCTTTCTGCAATCGTATTTTTATCAATTGCATCATCAGCATCAACAAAATAAATATAATCTCCCTGAACCCTTTCTAATCCTGTATTTCTTGCCGCAGCAACTCCTCTATTTTTTTCATGGCTAATAATTTCCACTTGATAGGAGGTTCTTTCCTTAAATTGGTTAAGTACATTTAAACTGTGATCTGTGCTTGAATCATTAACAAAAATGATCTGCAGATCTTTATATGTTTGTTCCTCCAAAGAATCCAAACATATGTACAATGTTTTCTCAGCATTGTATACTGGAACGATTATCGAAACTAGCGCTTTTTTATCCATGTTCAACTTACCACAAAACTAAGTTTTATTTACCTGAACATAGTGTAGAATTTTGTCTACAGCACTGATACTCTTAGAATTAAACTTTCTAGCAAACAATTTATCTGACTGAGTAAGATATTCATAATCGTTTTCTGTCCAGTCTCTTATAACATTATTTTCCCATCTAATCTCACGCATGCATCCTCTCCCTTCATCGTCCATATCAAATATATTTTTCTTTAACTCTGAATTCCAGCATGCGGTTTGAACCACAATTTCATCGCAACAAAAGCTGTTTTGGTAAATCTTTAATATATTCTCACGGTCCTTAATTAATATTTTAACCATTTCACCCGTGATGCTGATCCATTGAGTGCCCTTCTTGAAATTGATATGCCCGTTCCTTTTATAATTTAATATCTCCTGAAATTTTATAAAAGCTGATCTTAAAACCCTTTTCGAAAGATTTATTATCCCTGAACCGGTTCTAAAAGACTCAGAAAACAAATGAGTTTTCATAACTTTTCGGTCAATTTCATCTGTAATATCACCCTGAAAAAAACCTATAAATTCCTTACCAGCATGTTCATTAAAAAAATCATGGATATAATCCTGTGACTTGATCGGCATGTCAACTCCTGACAGTAAATGGTAGTATGCATATCCAGCATTTTTATGTGCAGCTTCAAATAAATTAAGCTCTGCCTCCATGACAGTCACATCTCCCCATTTTACATCTACCCGATTTTTTAAAATATGAAGATTTGCTTGTTGTAAATGAATATCCGGCAATTCACTTACTTTTTTATCAAAATGAATATAAACATCGTTCCTAGCATCATCCAAAGCCAATAATAACCTCTTCAGTACCTGAAACTCATTATGTGCAAGTATTAGGTAGGCATGCTTCATAAGACTGGCTTTACTTTTTCTATAATACGGTTTACAACTTCCATGTTTGACGAACTAAATTTTCGACCAAACAAATAGTTTGACTTTTCTATAAGTTCAAGTTCATCTTCTGTAATGACAGTTGAATTTGCTCTACCTACATTATGTAATAATAACCTCTCTGAATAAATCGTATTCCAATTCTTTCCAGAATAGGTCAGCTCAGTTGGGACAAATAACTCGTCGCCACACATCGTATATTGATACCTTTTCAGTACATTTTTCTTGATACTTAACAAATAGGCTACAGCATCATGTGTAAGGCTAACCCAATTTGAAGCTTTAATAAATGTGCGGTCTTTATTTACCTTTAAATCAAGTAATTCTTGAATACTAACTCCTAACCTCCAACCGATTTGGGAAAGTCGATTTGAAGAGAAAGTTTTCATAAAGTAATTCTTAAAATTTCCTTTTCTTTCCAATTCAATGGGATGAGATTCCATCGGTGTGAAAACTTGGGATTTAGATACGGAATCAAAAAATTCATGAAATTCGTTCTGTGACACCAATGGAAGATGTACTCCTGAAATCATATGATAATACCTATACGGACCTTTGTTAAAAGCAGTTTCAAATAATGCATATTCTGCTTCAATTTGCGAAACATTCCCCCAACGAACATCAACCCTGTTTTCTTCTAGATAATAAACATTGGATTTTTTTCCTGATACTCTCGGGAAATCCAACACTTTTTTATCTACATGAACATAAATATCATTTCTTTCATCATCTAAAAGATCAATTAGAATAGATAGAATATTGAATTCATGATGGGCAACAATTAAAAAGGCATGTTTCATAAATAATTTCTATAACTTAAATTTATTATTTATTTAGGAATTTTTTTAATCTATTAAGCCCTTCAGTATTGAAATAGGACATTTTATGAGTATCAGTAAAATTAATCGCTTCAGAATAATCCATAAGTCCTTCCACCCCATTAAATTTAGTCTGCAATATATGGGGGTAAACATCACTGATTAGCATGCATTTTTCTGTTTTCAAATGCCCTTCTATCAACTCATTATATAGAATTTGAAAGAAAAAATAATCTATTATTTCATTTTGGGTTTTCCAATAGTGATTAATCAATTGAAACATATCTGAAATTAATGGATTATCCGCTTTAGAATAAATAATGCTATTCAACACTCTGACTTTATAATCTTTGTCCCATCCCCAATAATATGCATAGCTATCTTCCCAACTCTTTTTATTAGGTTCATTAGAATCTCGTTGATACATAAAATAAGGCTGTCCAATTAAATTTTCATCTAGATTACCTGTCAACAAAATCGTAGCATCCAACCAAACTCCACCATAGTTCTTTAAAAGAGCCAATCGCAATAAATCTGAAAAAAAAGTCCTTTTGAATATCCCTTGCTCTAATTTCTCAATAACATAATCAGGTAAATCCACATAATCACTATAATTCGAATCATCAATCCTAATAACTTTAAAATCACCCTTATACTGGTCTACAGATTGAAAGCAAAGATCAACTACCTCAGGTAATTCTCCAGAATCAACACCTTGACCCCAATATTGCCAGATAATCCGCTCAGTACCTAATTCTTTTTTAGGTATACTTTCAAATTTTTCAAAATTACCAGAATAATAATTTGATATTATTGGTTTCCAAAATTCAGCAACTTCTTGATGTTTTGATTTAATTTTTGAACCTCTAATTCGAGACCAAATATTGCTTACAACAGGCAATTTTTTAAGCTTTTCTATCATGATCCTAAAATCTTAGTGTGATGTATAATTTAGTTGGAATTCATGTGCTTCAATTTTCTGTATATATCAATTATGCCCAGGCCTAAGTAACCTACCAAAGGAAAATTCAAGCATTTCCCAATAGAGCTTAATTTTTTATCCTCTTGCCAGCTAGCTTTTATATTCTTTGGCAACTGGAAATAGTATTTCCACCATATCTCAAATTTCACAGTCATCTCATTCCAAGGCTTTCCACCTGTATAATGAATGGTGCCATGACTTTGAACTTCATCCCAATCCTTCTCAGTATAACGCCTTAAAAATGTTGGTTTAAATTGAGGAAGAAAAAATGTTCGAATACCGTTATACTTGGGTTTTAAAGCTAAAACCCTGCCTTTTGTGTGGATATTTAAAACATCTTGATCTGGAAATTGTAAATAGGGTACCTTTAATCCATCAATTAATTTTTTGGATAATCCGTCCTTCCTCATCTGATCTAAATTCATAACTAAAAATCCAGAATTAAAGTAATAACCTGGTTCACAGCCAATGTCCTTTAAATATGATATTTGAGAATCAAGTGCTGCCTCATAAACGGCAGCTAAATAATTGTTTCCTAGATTTATATTTTCATATAAAGACCCCAAATCATTCCTAATGATAACATCACAATCGGTGTAGATTATTTTATCATGTTCCTTTAACAATTCCGGTAATAATAATCTGAATGATGCAGCGATTGTATAGCGCTCATCTACATATACGCCTTCAAGTGCACCATCTAAGTTCAGAAAAGTAAATTTCATGCGCTCCGGATTGTAAGAATTTAATTTTTCTTGTAAATCCAAGGGTAAATCTTTTGTCAAAAGACAAATTACCTCATATTTATACTTTGGGTCTGAATTCTTTATAATGGAAGAAAGGCAAGTAATAGCAGGAACAAAATAATTTTCCGTAAATGCTACTACTATAGGGATATATGAATTCATCTATTAATTGTATTACTCAATATTATTTAATAATCTTTTCAAAAATAAACCTTCCATACATTTTTAGTTTATCTTTTCTGTTCAATAATTTACAGTCCTCAATTTTACCTATTTTACGAAAGGGCAAATGTTTTATAGCTACATTATAATAATCGTAGACACATTTTTGATATAATGTATCCCATTGAACTCTGCTTTGACAAAATTCTTCTATCGAGCTGGTTGGTTTTTTATACTTTATTTTTCCCAACATAGAATAAAGCAACGTAATCGCCTCGACCTTTTGTTCATACTTTGTAGGATCGCTGGATAAATGAATATCTGAAATCCTAAAATCAAACAGCATATCCTTTGTGTTAGCCATCCCATTTTTTGCTAGTTTGACTGTCGTAATGGTATCTGTGCCGAAAGCAAATGGCAAATTATCAAACTTTTCAGCCTGAATTGCTTTAGTCTTAAACATATAATTTCCTATACATACATATGGAACGCCCTTTATCCAACTATATACATATTCTTCCTGACT
>JBEBTR010000146.1:0-8392 GCA_040393725.1 Sphingobacterium endophyticum
ATTCATTAGAAAACGTTGCTGATTCAGTACGTGCTACTGGTGATTCAATCGCTGACTCTTTGAAAAACGTTCAATAATCCGAACTAAATTTTAAAAATACATCAAGAGCTCGTTTTAGAAACGAGCTTTTGTTGTTTATAGGCCATTCGTAATCGAAGAAACCATCTAATTTTCACATCTATTTCTTATTTTTGCCTCCATACAAAAGAAAATAAAATGACTTTATCACCTTTAACTGCAATCACTCCCATTGATGGCAGATATTATAACTCCACAAAAGATCTATCGAATTACTTTTCAGAATTCGCATTAATAAAATACCGTGTCTTAGTTGAAGTAGAATATTTTATTGCTTTATCTGAATCGGGCATTCCACAATTGGCTCATTTTGACGGCAGCTTAAATGATAAATTACGTGATATCTACCGTAACTTCAGTTTGGAGGACGCTCAATGGATTAAGGATACCGAAAAGGTAACAAACCATGATGTAAAAGCAGTAGAATATTTTCTGAAAAACGAATTTGAAAAATTAGGACTTTCTGATTCTCTTGAATTCATTCATTTTGGCTTAACTTCTCAGGACATTAACAATACCGCTATCCCATATTCATGGAAAGATGCGCTAAAAGAAGTTTATCAACCTGCAATCACCGAATTAGTTGATGAATTGAAAAAATTAAGTGCTGAATGGGAAAATGTACCAATGTTAGCACGTACTCATGGCCAGCCAGCCTCTCCAACTCGTTTAGGGAAGGAGATCAAAGTATTCATTGAAAGGATCGAGAAACAATTGACTTTATTGAATCAAGTGCCATTCTCAGCAAAATTCGGAGGAGCAACCGGCAATTTAAATGCACATCATGTAGCTTATCCTCAAAATGATTGGGTTGCATTTGGAAACAAGTTCGTGAATGAGGTGTTGGGATTAGATCGTTCTCAAACAACAACTCAAATTGAGCACTATGATAATTTTGCGGCGAGCTGTGACGGATTGAAACGAATCAATAATATCATTATTGACCTTTGTCGTGATATTTGGACGTACATCTCCATGGATTATTTCAAACAAAAAATCACGGCAGGACAGATCGGTTCTTCGGCAATGCCACATAAGGTAAATCCAATTGATTTTGAGAACGCAGAAGGAAACTTAGGTTTGGCAAATGCTGTTTTAGAACATTTGGCTGCAAAACTTCCAATTTCAAGATTACAAAGAGATTTAACAGACTCTACAGTTTTAAGGAATATTGGTGTTCCTTTTTCATATACATTAATTGCTATCAAATCTACATTAAGAGGTTTAAGAAAATTAATTTTGAATGAGCAAGCTTTTCAGGAGGACCTTGAGAACAATTGGGCAGTTGTTGCGGAAGCAATTCAAACCATTCTTAGAAGAGAGGGTTATCCGAAGCCCTATGAGGCTTTAAAAGACCTGACAAGAACGAATACCCATGTTACGAAAGACACCATCGCAGTATTTGTAGATCAGTTGAATGTTTCAGAAGAGGTGAAAGCAGAGCTTAAATCTATATCACCAAGTAATTATACTGGGGTGAAGCTGTAAGCTTTTACCCTCCAATGACGTATAGGAACAGGTATTTGCAGTATATTTGTTCTTTCAAATTAGAATTTTAAAAAATGGCAACTATAAACGTATATACTGAAAGCACTCCGAATCCAGCTACGATGAAGTTTTTGGTGAACAAATTATTAATCAATGGTAGTTTGGATTATCCAGATCGTGAGAAGGCACAGGAGTCTGCATTTGCTAAGGAATTATTCAAATTTAACTTTGTGAATGGGGTTTTCTTTGCTAGTAATTTTGTGACGATCACGAAGACAGATGATGCTGAATGGGGTGATATTGAAGCTTTATTAAAGGAATTTGTTAAAGGTGCCGTTGAATCTGAATTGGCAGTAAAACCGATTGAACATAATGAAGATGTCGTTTTTGAGGGTTCAGAGGTTGAGGTAAAAATTCAACAAGTTTTACATGATTACGTACGTCCGGCTGTAGAGCAAGATGGAGGAGCAATAGCCTATAAATCATTTGAGGATGGAAAAGTGACAGTTGAACTTCGCGGTTCTTGTTCTGGATGTCCTTCATCTACCATTACCTTAAAAGCTGGAATAGAAGGCTTATTAAAGCGTATGGTACCTGAGGTTGAAGAAGTTGTTGCTGAAGCTATGTAATTGCAGGAATTCAAAGAATTTTTTGTAATTATTTACCTTTTCATATAAAATATATAAAAGCCTGAGTTAATATTTCAGGCTTTTTTTATTCACTTCATTTTTCCTATTCCTAAATATTTCTTTGTTTTTGCTCAAAAAACAGGGAAATGTTTATTAAATAATTCAGTTTAAGGGTCTCTACTCCATTAAAAATCATTAACTTTAGCAGCAAAATAATCGAAATATTATACTTTAAAATGAGTGCAGACATAAACAAACTTGAACAGATCGCTTCGCAGGTAAGAAGAGACATTGTTCGTATGGTGCATGCATGCCAATCGGGGCACCCAGGAGGATCATTGGGTTGTACTGACTATTTTGTGGCATTGTACTTCCACGCAATGAAAAATGACCCATCTTTCAACATGGATGGCATTGGTGAAGATATATTCTTCTTGTCAAACGGTCACATTTCTCCAGTTTTCTACAGTACGTTAGCGAGAGCAGGGTATTTCCCAGTGAGTGAACTAGCAACGTTTAGAAAAATCAATTCACGTCTTCAAGGACACCCTACTACGCATGAACACCTTCCAGGAATCCGTATTGCTTCGGGATCATTAGGTCAAGGCTTATCGGTAGCACTTGGTGCAGCACAGGCTAAGAAGTTGAACAAAGACAACCACTTAGTTTACGTATTGATGGGTGATGGTGAATTGCAAGAGGGACAAGTTTGGGAAGCAGCTATGTATGCTCCACATAATAAAGTAGACAATATCATTGCCGCAATTGACTATAACCGTGCACAAATTGATGGTTCAACAGACGATGTTTTGTCATTAGGAAATCTACGTGCGAAATGGGAAGCATTTGGCTGGGACGTATTAGAGGTTGACAAAGGAAATGACATGGCATCTGTAGTTGCTGGTCTGGATGAGGCAAAAACACGTACAGGAAAAGGAAAACCGGTTATTATATTATTGCATACTGAAATGGGATCAGGTGTTGATTTCATGATGGGATCGCATAAATGGCACGGTGTTGCTCCAAATGATGAGCAATTAGAATCTGCTTTAAACCAAATCCCTAGAACCATAGGCGATTATTAATCACTGTTTACGATAGTATTTGTAATGAAAAAATATACATACACAGAATCAAAAGATACACGTTCAGGTTTCGGAGCTGGTTTATTAGAAGCTGGTCAAAAAAATGAGAATGTTGTAGCTTTATGTGCTGACTTAATCGGTTCATTGAAAATGAACGACTTTATCAAAGCATACCCTGAGCGTTTTTTCCAGATTGGTATTGCGGAAGCAAACATGATGGGTATCGCAGCAGGTCTAACCATTGGTGGTAAAATTCCTTTTACAGGAACGTTTGCTAATTTTTCGACAGGTCGTGTTTATGACCAAATCCGTCAATCCATTGCATATTCAGGCAAGAATGTTAAGATTTGTGCCTCTCATGCTGGTTTAACTTTAGGGGAAGATGGTGCAACGCATCAAATTTTAGAGGATATCGGTTTGATGAAGATGTTACCAGGCATGACTGTTATTAATCCATGTGATTATAACCAAACAAAAGCGGCTACAATTGCGTTAGTAGAACATGAGGGACCTGTTTACTTACGTTTCGGCCGTCCAGTTGTTCCTAACTTCACTCCTGCTGATCAAAAATTTGAAATTGGTAAGGCAATAATGTTGAATGAAGGTACTGATGTGACCATCATCGCTACGGGACACTTAGTTTGGGAAGCAATCCAAGCAGGTGAGGAATTGGAGAAATTAGGCATCAGTGCTGAAATCATCAATATCCATACGATTAAACCATTAGATGAGGAAGCCGTATTAAAGTCTGTAACTAAGACTGGATGTGTTGTAACAGCAGAAGAACACAACCGTTTAGGAGGACTTGGTGACAGTGTGGCCCAATTATTGGCTAAGAAATTACCAACACCACAAGAGTATGTTGCAGTAGACGATAGCTTTGGCGAATCGGGTACTCCAGCGCAATTGATGGAAAAATACGGATTAAATGCTGCAAACATTGTAAATGCAGTACGTAAAGTAATTACAAGAAAATAACAATCTATGGAAGATTCCCTGATAATAGCAAAGTTTGCGGATGAAAAAACTCGTGAAGAGGCATTCCGCTTGTTGCTTAAAAAATATCAGCAAAAGATTTATTGGCATGTCAGACGGATGGTCATTGACCATGATGATGCCGATGATGTTGTACAAGATATCTTTATCAAAGTATGGCGCAATCTTGAGAAATTCAGGGAAGATTCGCAATTGTATACTTGGTTATACCGCATTGCTACCAATGAGTGTATCACCTTCTTGAACAAGAAAAAGCAAAAGCAGAGTGTTTCATTGGATGATGAAAGCTCTGCTTATCTTTCCGATTCCTTGGCAGACGGTGCCTACTTCAACGGCGACAAAGCACAAATGAAATTACAGCAAGCTCTTTTGACCTTGCCGGACAAACAAAGATTGGTCTTTAACATGAAGTATTTCGAGGATATGAAGTACGAAGAAATATCCGATGTGTTAGGAACCAGTGTCGGAGCCTTAAAAGCTTCATACCACTTAGCAGTAAAAAAAATAGAGAACTTTTTTGCCTCAAACGATTAAACCTTTTGCCGCAAAAACCATCTATTATGGTACTATGAAAGAAAATAACACATATTACGAAAATTTAGGAGGCAACCAACTACCTAACTCGTTGCGTGTCAACCCTTTCATTGTACCTGAAAATTACTTTGAAAAGCTAGCCGAAAGGAGCCTATTCTTTGCGAAACTTGATCAGATTTCAGACACAGGAAAAATTGGTTTGAGCACTCCGAAAGGATTCTTTGAAGAACAAGAATCACAATTGTTAGGTCAGATAAAGATCGACCAATACCAGAGTGTTGACAGTTTCACTGTTCCTGAGCAATACTTTGATCAGATGAGCGATCAGATTCTTGCCCAAGTCCAAATCGATGGAATCAAGGAAATGGAAGAAACGGAAGTTCCAGCTGGTTACTTTGAAAACTTGACTGATCGCATTCTGAATAGAATTGAAGAAGAAGAGTTATCGCTAGAGATAGCAGAACCAGGGTTTACAGTTCCTGAAGGATATTTTGAAGATGCTGATAATCAAATCATGGCTTCCATTTATACTGAAGAGCTTAAATCTCAGGTTCAGACAGAAGGATTTGAAGTTCCTGCGGGATACTTTGAAAATATGTCCAATGCTATTTTAGACAAAGTTCAGGACAAGAAGGTTATTCAATTGCCTTCACGTGATGAGTCTAAAACTTCAGATTCTAGGAAGAAAGGGAAAGTCTATGCTTGGTTGACCTCTGCAGCGGCAGCATGTGTTGCAGCTGTAATAGGAGTATCTGTTTATAATTCAGATAATAATCAACCGATGCAAACGGAAAAGCTGTCGTTGAATGAAATCCCAGAGGACGAAATCATCAACTACCTTTCCAATTACAGTGATGCTTCTGATCTAGAATACTATGCAGAGTATATCTATCAACCGGAAGAATCAAAAGGTGTAGGTTCAGGGATTGATGAGGAAGTTTTAGAAGATTACTTAAATTATACATTATAATGATTCGTTTAAAACATATTATTTCAACGCTTAGTTTGATTTTGATAGCTTGTTTTGTTGCGAATGGACAGTCTCGTCAAGAAAGGTTTGAAGCCATTGAGAGCCAAAAGGCGGCTTATATAACCAAACAGTTGAGATTAACTCCAACGGAAGCACAGAAGTTCTTTCCTTTATACTATGAGTATTCGAAAGAGATAAGGAATGTCAAGTCAAAGAAATCTAGGGGCAACCAAAAGGCTGATTCAAGAGGTAACTCCTTTAGACCGGGCAATGATGTAATTGAATTTGACGCTCAGGAGGTA
Source organism: Sphingobacterium endophyticum (assembly GCA_040393725.1). Lineage (GTDB taxonomy): Bacteria > Bacteroidota > Bacteroidia > Sphingobacteriales > Sphingobacteriaceae > Sphingobacterium > Sphingobacterium endophyticum_A. The sequence continues at coordinate 6,083 of JBEBTR010000146.1, forward strand.
GACATCAAAAAGAAATACCGGGCAAGGTTTGCCGATGTCGTAGGTCAATCCCGCGCATCCCAATTCTTCTCCGTCGAACAGGAATTTATTGAATTGCTGTACAAAGAACTTAACAGCAGAAGACATTAAGGAAAGAAGCTCTAATTTTTGAGCTTCTTTTTTTGTTTATACCTATCTTTGTACCATCATGATAAGTAATAGAGAACTTTTTCTTAAAAACACTGCACAAACATCAGATTCCCCACGATTATTAGAAATTGACCGAGCTGAAGGTGTTTACCTTTATGGCCCTAATGGCGAAAAATACATCGATTTAGTTTCTGGATTCAATGTAAGTAACATCGGACACAGACATCCCAAAGTATTAAAAGCGATACAAGGTCAATTAGATCGTTTTATGCACGTCACAGTATATGGCGAGTTTGTTCAGGCACCACAAGTACAGTTTGCAACTGAGTTATTAGAGGTATTACCAAGAACATTTGAGTCGGTATATTTTACCAACTCAGGCGCAGAAGCTGTTGAAGGCTCCATGAAGGTTGCTAAAAAGTATACTGGCCGTCGTGAAATAATAGCGGCAAGACAGGCCTATCATGGCAGTACCCAAGGCGCATTAAGTTTGATTGGGAATGATGAATATCGAGAAGCCTACGCTCCATTATTGCCTGAAATATCGTTTATCGATTACAATCAACTCAGCGATCTAGATAAAATCACCGATAAAACCGCAGCAGTAATTGTTGAGGCCATTCAGGGTGAAGCAGGTGTGCGTGTACCTGATAAAGAATATATGCAAGCCTTGCGAAGGAAGTGTACTGATGTTGGTGCACTACTCATTTTTGACGAAATACAAACAGGCTTTGGAAGAACCGGAAAACTATTTGCATTCGAGCATTTCGATATTGTTCCAGATATTTTAATGTTAGCCAAAGGGATTGGAGGCGGAATGCCTTTAGGTGCCTTTGTTGCACCGAAGGAAATGATGGATGTAATTAAAGCAAATCCAATGCTTGGCCATATTACAACCTTCGGTGGACATCCCGTAAGCTGTGCTGCTGCCAGAGCGTCCCTTCAGGTTATTCAAGAGGAAAATTTAGTTCAGGAGGTGGATCAAAAAGCAGAATTGTTCAGAAAAGAACTAGATATTCCACAAATTAAGGAAATTCGTGGTTTAGGATTAATGATGTGCCTACAACTTGAGAATTTTGATCAAGTCTATCAAGTGAGTAATTACTGTGCCAGTCAGGGATTGATTATCGATTGGTACCTACATTGCGAAACAGCATTAAGAATTGCTCCACCATTGACTATTACAGAGGAAGAAATCCTAAAATCCTGCAAAATAATCAAGGAAGGAATTGCCAAATTCTGTTAGATTAATTAAATTGCTAATACAATTTCAACCTATTAAAGCAAAAAATGGATAACAGAAGAGACTTTTTAAAGAAGAGCTTGTTGACACTAGGGGCAGCTGGCTTAGGAACCTCATTGGCAAATGCCATTGATTTTTCAACAGGTGCTAAGGCAAAATTAAGCATCAACCAAGGTGACGTCATATTATTTCAAGGCGATTCAATTACCGATGCAGGAAGGAACAAAGAGAACCTGAATCCTAATGATGGTAATGCATTTGGTAATGGATATGCTTTTATGGCTGCAAGTACACTTCTAAATAAGTATGCGGATAAGAATTTAAAAATATACAATAGAGGTATCAGCGGAAATCGAGTACCGGATTTATTGAATCGCTGGCAAGAACAAGCTATCGATTTGAAGCCAAATATATTGAGCATTATGATCGGAGTAAACGATTTTTGGAGAACGATGGACAGCGGCGCTAAGAATACTCCAGAAGATTACAAAGCACAGTATAGAGAATTGCTAACAAAAACTAAGGCTGCTCTTCCCAATGTGAAGCTAATTATCATTGAACCTTTTGGCGTTAAAAATGTTAAGCATGTCACAGATGCATGGTTTCCGGAATTCCCGAAATATCAACTTGCAGCTAAGGAAATAGCACAGGAGTTTGGGGCAATTTTCTTACCATATCAACAGACATTTGACCAAGGATTAAAAAGAAATAGTGATGGTGGATATTGGACAACAGACGGCGTACACACCACTATGGCAGGAGCCAATTTAATGGCTGAAGCTTGGTTAAATTTGATAAAATAAAACACAAAATCCCTTAGTTACTAACCTAAGGGATTTTTTTAAATCTTATAATTTAAGAATTAGTTTAAACCACTCTTACTAGCAAACCTTTCAGATACTCACCTTCGGGGAAGGAAGCTCTAACAGGATGATCTT
>JBEBTR010000147.1:0-8343 GCA_040393725.1 Sphingobacterium endophyticum
GTTAAGAATATTTCAGCAAGTTGCCCTTTGGGAGGCAATCTCTACCGTTTTGTTATTTTTTGTTGCTATGCCGTTAAAATATTTCGGAGGAATTCCTGAGGCTGTCCGCGTTGCAGGCTCCATACATGGATTTTTAGTAGTCTTATTTGTAATCTTACTAATAGCTTGTTGGCAAACCTACAATTGGAAGATCAGCCGAGTTGTGAAATATTTCTTTTTAAGTTTGATACCTATTGTTTCCTTCTGGGTAGAAAAAGACCTTAAAAAGGAAATTGTCGCTCAAAAGACTGCCTAATCCCTTTTGTTGACATTGGGTTCAACCCCCATATAGGCATATGTTATTTCAGTTTTGCCATGTGGGGTAGGGGTACCATCTTTATCCAAATTCACAAAAACTAATTTGTCAATTGATAATATCACCATTCTAGTGATTTTATTTCTGACAACACATCGCATAGTTAATGAGGTAGTCCCGAAATTAATCGCTTCAATTCCTAATTCTATAATGTCCCCCTGTTTAGCAGAGCTAACAAAATTAATTTCAGAAATATATTTTGTTACGACGTGAGGATTCCCGAGTTGTACGATAGCATAAATTACTGCTTCTTCATCAATCCATCTTAATAAGGTTCCGCCAAATAAGGAACCGTTAGGGTTTAGGTCTTCGGGTTTGACCCATTTTCGAGTATAAAAGTTCATAATTTAAAATATGAAAAAAATTGACCAAAATGGAGTCAAAAATAAAAAAGGCATTCTGTATTGAGAATGCCTTTTTCTATTTTGATTATGCGTGGATAGCTCTATTTGCAGTAGCTGCTAGGGCAGCTTCTTTAAATGCTTCCGTAAAAGTAGGGTGTGCGTGGCAGATTCTACCGATATCTTCAGCAGATGCACGGTACTCCATCGCTACAACTGCTTCTGCAATCATATCCGCAGCTCGTGGACCAATCATTTGAACACCTAAGATTTCATCTGTATCTGCATCAGCTAATACTTTAATGAAACCATCTGTATCCCCAGATGCTTTGGCACGTCCCGATGCTTTGAAAGAGAAACTTCCCGCTTTATATTTTTTACCTTCTTCTTTTAACTGTTCTTCAGTTTTGCCAACTGCAGCAACTTCTGGCCATGTATAGACAACTCCAGGTATCAAGTTATAATCAATATGTGGTTTTTGTCCTGCGATTGCCTCAGCTACATAGATACCTTCATCTTCTGCTTTATGAGCTAACATAGCTCCCTTAATGACATCTCCAATAGCATAAACTCCAGCAACTGAAGTTTCCAAATGATCATTCACAGGAATTTTATTTCCTCTTTCTTCCGTTTTAATGCCTATGTTTTCCAGACCTAATCCTTCAGTGTATGCAGTTCTACCAACAGCAACTATACAGTAATCTCCTTCTAGTACAACATTTTGGCCTTTAGAATCCTCAGCAGTTACGGTTACAGTTTTTCCTTTCGCTGTAGCACCAGTAACTTTATGACTCATAAAGAATTCCATTCCTAAGCTTTTCTTAAGAACTCTTTGTAGTTCTTTACCTAAACCAGCATCCATAGTTGGGATGATTGATTTTGCATATTCAACAACAGAAACTTTTGAACCTAGTCTTGCATAAACAGATCCTAATTCTAACCCGATTACTCCACCGCCAATTACAATTAGGTGTTTTGGAATTTCAGTTAGGCTTAATGCTTCTGTAGATGTAATGATTCTTTTTTTATCGACTGGTAAAAAGGGAAGAACTGATGGTTTCGAACCAGTTGCAATAATTACATTTTTAGTGCTTAATTCCTCAACTTTACCATCTGTGCCTGTAACTTTAATAGTGTTTTTGTCAACGAATGAACCTACGCCTTGGAAGCTGTCAATTTTATTTTTCTTAAATAAAAATGTAATACCAGCAGTATTTTGCGCGATAACATCATCCTTACGAGCCATCATTTTTTTAATGTCTACTTTAAGGTTGCTTAGGTTAATACCATGATCTTGAAAACTGTGTGCTGCATTGTGATAATGTTCTGATGAATCCAACAATGCTTTGGATGGGATACATCCAACATTAAGACAGGTTCCTCCAAATGTGCTGTATTTTTCAATTACGGCAGTTTTTAAGCCTAATTGAGCACAACGGATAGCGGCAACATAACCACCTGGACCACTTCCGATTACGATTACGTCGTATTGCATAGAGTTTTTTCTTTGTTTACGTGGCAAATTTACTATTTAAATGCATATTAAGCGAGGGAAAATGGTAAAAATAAAGGGCCCCAATTTTGGAGCCCTTTTCTTATTATTTTTTTTTGAATTATTCTGCAACGATTTTTCCTTGCATAATTCCGAAGTGTCCAGGGAAACTACATAAATAAGGATAAACACCTTTCTCTAATGTAAATGTAATTTTATCTTCTTGACCTGGTCCTAATAATTTTGTGTGTGCAACAATTGATGATAATGCCGATTTAGGGATATATTCGTTATCCGCAGCAGCAGTAGCTTCACCACCAAAAGTAGCAACGTCAACACCCGGTTTTAAAACAACCAAGTTATGACCCATTGATTCAACTGGCATAGAACCAACATTTTTCATCGTTAATTCTACAGGCTCACCCGCTTTTACGCGAATTAAAGTCGTGTTAAATTGCATTTGATCGTTTCCTTCAACTGTCCATTGATTTGACAATGTTACGTCTTCAATCCCTGGTACAGTTTCAGTTGTTGTAGGTGTAGCTTCAGTTTCTGTTGTTGTAGTGGTTTCGGTTGAAGCGCCTTCCTCTTTCTTCTCAGCGTTATTGCCACAAGAAGTAATTCCAATTGCTAATACTAGCGCAGGAATGATAAATAATTTCTTCATAGCTATTTATAATATAATTTCTACGAATTTAATATAAATTATTGATTTAAACGAGCTTTAAATCATTAGGACCTGATTTTTGGATTCTTATTCTTATTTGTTACTTGAATTATTTTCTGATATAATTCAATTGGATCAAAGGGTTTGCCGATTACTCCGTCAGCTCCTGCTTGAAAAGCAGCGGCTTGTTCGTGTTCCAAAACTGAAGCTGAAATCGTAATGATCGGAATACCATGTTTCTCAGGGATGATATGGTTTTTTATTTCCTTTATCGCCTCAAAACCGCTCATAATAGGCATATGGGTGTCCATAAGAATCAGATCATACTGCTCTGCCTCTACTTTTTCTAATGCTAACCTTCCATTTTTAACAATATCAACCTCACAATTCCAACTACGCAACATATGGGCAAGCATAAAAGAATTTAATTCATTGTCTTCTGCAACTAAGACACGCATATTGTCAAATTTAGGAAAACTGTTGTACGTTGGTACTTCTTTCTCTTTTTCTACTTCACTTTGTGCAGACTCCTCAAACCATCCTTCGAAAAAGAATTCAGAACCTTCACCATAGACACTATTCGCCCCAACATTTCCATTCAATAGCTTTGCTAATCTTTTAACAATCGCCAATCCTAATCCCGTACCACCAAACTTCTTCGTAATTCCATCGTCTGCTTGTTCAAAGGCCATAAAAATTTTGTCTACTGAATCCTCTCGAATACCAATTCCGGTGTCCTTAACCGAAAATCTTAATTTATGCCGATCAAAATCTTTATTTACAACCTGCACACTCAATAAAATCGACCCTTTTTCGGTAAACTTTAAACTATTCGAAACAAAATTGCTAATGATTTGCTGCAATCGAAGTGAATCATAATGTATATACTGCGGAACATCTTCCTCTACATCAATATGGAATTTTAAATTTTTATGTGTAGCCTTGATTTTGAATATTCTATTGATATCTTCAATCATTTTCGTCAAGCTAAAGTCTTCAAACTCAATCTTCAGCATACCAGAATCTATTTTCGAAAGATCAAGAATGTCATTGATGATCAGTAGTAATGAATGGGATGCATTATCAAGTCTCTTTAACCAATCTTTTTGTTCCACAGATAATTCTGAACTTTTAAACATATGCATGATACCCATAATTCCATTGATTGGGGTGCGAATTTCATGACTCATGTTTGCTAAGAAGATTTCTTTGGACTTTCTTGCTTGAATAGCTTCCTCTCTCGTTTTAAGGAGTTCAATTTTGGACTCTTCTAATTCTTTATTCTTTTGGATAAGCTCTTGCTGAATTAGAATTTGCTGGACAAATGATTTAACTTTTGCTATCGTTATCTCTGGATTCAGTGGTTTGTACAAGTAATCTACTGCTCCACTTTCTAGTCCCTTAAGTAGGTATTTATCCTCTTTGGATATGGCCGTAACCATGATCGCCATAATATGGCTGGTTTTAGGATTTGATTTTAAAAGAGATACAAATTCAAATCCATTAATTTCAGGCATCTGAACATCAACTAACGCAATAGATATATCATCTTTCCAACAAATCTTAAGTGCTTCATTTGGATCTGTAGAACTAATAATATTGATATGGTCAACTTCTTGCAATAAGGCGTGAAGACTGATGATATTTTCTTCCTTATCATCCAATATCAGAATATTGATCGTTTTCATAGGTGACATTACATTAATTGACTGAAATAATCTATAATATGTTGATTGGAAATTACCTTAACCTTCTCCGATACAAGACTGCCTGCCAATGGCATGGTGTTGATAACAGCTTCTTCAGGCTTTTGAACAAAGCATGTGGAACCATTGTTTACTAAGGCTTTTAAGCCTTCTGACCCATCGTTATTGGCCCCAGATAAAAGGAATGCCGTCGCATCTTTTCCATAAACAGCCGCCGCAGACTCAAAAAACACATCTATAGATGGCCTTGAAAACTGTACGGGATCTGAAATATCTAATGAAAATATATAATCAGGTTCCACAAGTGTATGGTATCCTGGAGGAGCAAAATAAATATGATTCTCTAGGATTGGTAACTTATCTCGTACCGATATTACATTTCTATTTAGTCGTTTCGACAAACTTGTTTCAATTTTTGTCTCGTATTTTGAGTTTCGATGGAGAACAATAATTATTGCAGAACTAAACTCTGCCGGTAGATGATCTAATATTTCTACTATTAGTTCATATGCACCTGCGGAGCCACCAATTACAATAATTTTTGATGCCGTTTTCTCCATATTATTTTATTTTTTGATAGATATTATACTCCTTATCAATTAATTTAAAATTGTCCATAATGTCATGACGCATTAATGTTTCCTTTGTGCCAAGACATAAGAATCCAAATAATGCTAAGGATTGATAAAAAAGATTTATAACGTGTTCCTGCAATTTTAAATCAAAATAGATAAGAACATTTCTACAGGTAATTAAATGAAATTCATTAAATACTTGATCTGTGGCTAAATTATGTGTGGAAAATAAAATGTTTTGTCTCAGATCATGATTGATGATAGCAGCATCATACCGCGCAGTATAATAGTTTGAAAGACTTTCTGTTGAATTATATGCGTTAAAATTATCGGAATACTCCTTGAATTTTTTAATAGGGTAAATACCTTTCTTCGCAACATCAAGAACTTTGCTGTTGATGTCCGTTCCATAAATAAAAGCTCTATCGCTCAGGTTATTCTCTTTAAGTAGAATAGCTAAGGAATAGACTTCTTCTCCAGTTGAACATCCTGCACTCCATATCTTAATCCGTGGAAACGTTTGAAGATATGGTATGATGTCTTTATTTAGTTTATTATAAAAGCCTGGATCTCGAAACATCTCAGTAACATTGACCGTAACTTCCTGAATAAAGTATTGCTGAAATCCCTCCACATTGATTAGTGCATTTTTTAAATCCACCATATCCATATCCTCCAAATTCATGATTCTTTGAATTCTACGTTTCAATGAAGACCTCGTGTATCCGGATAAATCAAAATCAGATACATTCTTTAAAAGAAATACAATCTCTTCTACTTCAGCAAAACTTAATTCATTCGAATCTTTTAACTCAGCCATACTTGCATTAATGATACTAACTTATCTAAATCAATTGGTTTACTAACATAATCATTAGCACCTAATTCAATTGACTTTTCTCGATCTCCTTTCATTGCTTTTGCGGTTACTGCGATGATTGGAAGGTTGTTGAATTGCTTATTCTTGCGAATTTCTTGTATTGCCTCATAACCATCCATCTCAGGCATCATAATATCCATTAAAACAATATCTACCTTTTTATGCTCATCATTTAAAATGTTTAATGCCTCCAATCCGTTATTTGCAATTTCTATATGCATATTATATTGTTGTAACGAAGACGTTAATGCAAAAACATTTCTCATATCATCGTCTGCAATTAAAACGCTCTTACTATCCAGTGTACTGGTTCCATAACTTTCTTTAGGGCCAATCTTTTCTGGATGTTTGATCGGATTATATGCAGGTGTGGATAATTTATTCAAGAATAAGTTCACCTCATCAATCAATCTGTTATTGGACTTGCTTGATTTTAAGACCATTGACTGGGTGTGTCTCATAATTCTTTCAGTCTGTTCTGTACTCAAATCATATGCCGTATTTATGATGACAGGTAGTTTTTCATATTTTGGATTGGATTTAATTATGTCTAACATTTCTAATCCACTTCCGTCAGGGAGCTTAACATCCAGAATTATACAATCCAGGTTTTTCTCTTGTTCGAGTTTTTTCAACCCTGATTCTATTGTAAAGGCCTGAATAACATTAATGTTCTGTTCTGCAAAAGCATTCTTAATTAAATCACTTTGGAACTCCTGATCTTCTATCAATAGGATTTTTTTAAGATCCGTATCTACATTGAGTTTGATATTCTCAAAAGCCTGGCCGATACTTTCCTCAGTTACTGGTTTTGCCATAAATCCAATAGCTCCGCTTTCAAGAAAATCTTTCTTGTTAAAGTTTGCTGCAGACATCATGTGAATAGGAATGTGTTTGGTGGAGTCATCAGCCTTAAGTGTTTTAAGAACTTCCCAGCCGTCTGCCAGTGGTAACATGACATCCAATATGATAGCATCTGGAATTTGTTCTTTCGCTAATTCTATTCCGGCTATTCCATCATATGCATTTAATACCGTAAAACCATAGCCTTGGGCAAACCCTTTTAATATATCAGCAAAATTGACATCATCCTCAATGATCAAAATTGTTTTATCATCTTTAGTTGCTAAGTTGGATTGCGGAATAGGCTCCGAAACCTTATTCGACGGAAGTACGGAAGAATTTACCGTGGTTTCAGCCTTTGGAATTTCTGCTTTGGCAATGGAATCCTTCGACTTGCTGCCTTGATCAATTGCCTCTATCAATGGAACAATTAAGCTGAATTTACTGCCTTTTCCTGATTCACTTTCTAATGTTATCCGGCCGCCTAATAGGGAAGATATTTCTTTTGAAATGGAAAGGCCTAATCCCGTGCCGCCATATTTGCGACTCGTAGAGCCATCTTCTTGGCGGAATGCTTCAAAAATTAGAGCTTGTTTATCTTCTGAAATTCCTTTACCATTATCTGAAACAGCAAAATGTAAATTCCCTGATTGTTTAAATATTTGAAGTTTGATTTCACCATTTTGATCCGTGAATTTAAAGGCATTAGATAAGAAATTCTTAATAACCTGTTCAACACGATATTCGTCGGAAATGAATTGTTCCGGTGCTTTATCCGTATCAATGATAAATTTAATTTTCTTTTCCTTAGCTATTTCCTTAAATAAGGACTCTAAATTAGATGCGAAATGTTTACTGTTGATTGAATCTTTATGAATTTCTACCTTTCCGGATTCAATTTTAGCTAAATCAAGCAATTCATTTATTAACTGTAACAAATCAGAACCCGCATTGTGAATAACTGATGCGTATTTAACTTGTTCATCGGTCAGATTATCGCGTTTATTATCCTGTAATAGTTTGGCCAGAATAAGGATACTATTTAATGGAGTACGTAATTCATGGCTCATATTGGCCATAAACTCTGACTTATATTTACTTGCTTGTTCTACTTCAGTTATTTTTTGTTCCACAACTGAATGTGCATGATTTAGATCGTTATTTCTTTTTTCTAATTCAGCCGCTTTTTCGTTCAGCTCTTTGTTCGCTTGTGAAAGCTCTTCTTGTTGTACCCTTAATTCCTCTTCTGAAGCCTCCAGTAAATTTGTTTTATAGACTAACTCCTCATTGGTAATTCTTAATTCTTCCTGTTGTGCTTCAAGTTCTTCGGTCTGTCTTTGGGTTTCTTCAAGCAATCCTTCCACAAGTGCATGACTCTGTCTACTATGTAAGGTCGATCCGATTGAACGACTCGTCCTGGTCAGATAGCTAAGTACATTTTCGCGTTTTGATTCTGGAAATGAACCGATTAATTCAATAATTGC